>QFOI01000410.1 GCA_003241175.1 Pseudopedobacter saltans | reverse complement strand
CTAGCTGGAGCGCCAAGATATGGATATAATGTCTCTCCACTAATCTACGAAATCAGAAGAGAGCGTAGAATTGAAACGGCATTTGATGGTTTTAGATGGGATGATATTGTACGTTGGAATGCTGGGGCATTGATTAACAACCCCAAAACGGTTTACGGAATGGTTGCTAGTCAAAGTGTTATAGATAGATACAACAATTATTTTGGATCCAATTTGTTTGCAGGTATTAACCTTAAAACAATAACGGATTGGGATGGAAAGACAAAACAAATAGTTTCGCCTTATACACGTGCTATGCGTGTATGGAATGACAAATTATATTTAAATCCTATTCCTACAGATCAGATTGTTCTTAGTAAGGGAAATCTGACTCAGAATCCTGGATGGTAGATCAGCGTTTAGATTCTTCGTCTATTTAGAAAAGAAACCGCTCTGTTGTTTATCTCAACGGAGCGGTTTCTTTTTGGAGACTATTTTTTGTTATTCATTTGAACTAAATTATTTTTTTGGATGTAATAAATGTTTGGATACTTTTTCGCTAATTTTATTTTGACCGATAAAACAGGGTTATTGGTCGAAATGAGTTGAGACAGAATGAGGAAAGGCTATAACTTCAACACCGAAATGTTAGGATAGGTTGTTAATTGTTAACATTGAACACCGACCAATATGTATAAGACACTTGGGATTTTTGCAATAATAGTTTTTGCTATTTCGTGTAAAAACAACAAACCGAAGACTGAAACTAAGTCTGCACAAGGCTATCAAGTACTTGAACTCGAGCCTAGAGAAGTAACTGTCTATCGTGATTTTCCCACTACAATACAAGGACAAAATGTTGTGGAAATACGACCAATGGTATCCGGGTATTTAGAGGAGATCTATGTGCCGGAAGGCGCTACGGTAAAGAAAGGACAGCTTTTGTTTAGAATTAAAAACCCCCAATACGAACAAGACATAAAGACTGCAAAAGCTGCCATTAAAATTGCAGTCGCTAATGTAAACACTGCTCGTATGAATGTAGAAAAAGTTCGCCCATTAGTCGAACAGGATATTGTCAGCAAATACGAATTGGAGGCCGCCCAATATACTTTGGAATCCGAGCAAGCCGCATTGGCACAAGCCAATGCAACATTGGCAAATGCTCAAACCAATCAAGGTTATACTTATTTGAGAAGTCCACAGGATGGAGTGATTGGTTTGATTCCGTACAAAATTGGAGCATTGGTTAGCAGTACAACTACGGATCCACTAACTACACTTTCCAATACATCAAGCGTTTATGCTTACTTTTCCTTTAGTGAACGTCAATTATTAGGCTTTATGTCACATGTGCCAGGAAATACGATGGCCGAAAAATTGAGTCATATTCCTCCTGTTACATTAGTATTGGCCAACGGAACTGTTTATCCTACAAAAGGTAAAATTGAAACGGCTAGTGGGGGTGTAGAAAGCACAACAGGTACTGCTACACTAAAAGCGACTTTCACCAATACAATGGGTATTATTCAAAACGGTTCTAGTGCTACTGTAAGACTCCCGAGAGATATGGATAGTGCGTTGTTAGTACCTGCGATTGCAATCTATCAGCTACAGGACAAATCATTTGTTTACAAAGTAATACCGGGAAACAAAGTTGTAAGTGTTGCGGTAACTACATCCACCACAGACGATGGAGATTTTTTAGTATTGACAAGCGGTGTAAAAGCAGGTGATAAAGTCCTTTTAAATGGACTTAATTTGAGTGATAGTACAGTTATAAAGCCGTTGCCGATTAATACAGATAGTCTTTACCGTACTATGCAAACAACTTCTAATCCGTAATCTATGCTCAAAATATTTATCAGACGTCCGGTATTGAGTACCGTCATTTCGGTGATTATTATCGTACTAGGGATTATGGGTATTAGTAGTTTGCCTGTAGCTCAGTATCCTGACATCGCGCCACCAACTATTCAGGTTTCAGCTTCCTATCCGGGTGCCAATACAACTACATTAATTAATAGTGTTGTATTTCCATTAGAGCAACAGATTAACGGTGTGGAAGGTATGTCTTATATGACTTCAACTTCTAGTAATACAGGTTCTGCTTCCATAAGTATATTTTTTACCGTAGGTGTCGATCCTGATCAGGCTGCGGTGGATGTTCAGAACCGTATCAGTACTGTATTGTCTAAACTTCCTGCTGCTGTAACGCAAGCAGGCGTTACAGTTCGTAAACAACAAAACAGTAATGTACTTATTATCGGACTATACAGTAACAGTCCACAATACGACCAAAAATTTCTGCAAAACTATGCGGCGATCAACTTAGTTCCTCAATTACAGAGAGCCAATGGTGTGGGTGGCGCAACTGTTTTTGGGGGCGCAATGACGTATTCCATGCGTATTTGGTTGCAGCCCGATAAAATGGCGGACTATGGTTTAAATCCTTCAGATATAACAACCGCATTGTCTAATCAAAACTTTAACGCCGCCCCAGGTAAAGTAGGAGATAATGGTAATCAAGCTTTTCAATATGATATTACTTATTCTGGTACATTGGTTTCCATTGAGCAATTTGAAAGTATAATAGTAAAGGCAATAGGCAATGGTCAATACCTTTATTTAAAAGATGTCGCTAGAATAGAACTAGGTACGCAGACTTATACTGGATCGACCTCTATCAATGGTAAGCCTGGTGTTGCAGTCGCAATAAGTCAGACTCCTGGTTCGAATGCTCAGGAAGTTATACAAGGTGCTCAAAAAGTAATGGCCGAAGCCGCAAAGAGTTTTCCTTCAGGTGTTCAGTCATTGGAATTGGTCAATATCAATAATTTTTTAAGTGAAAGTATTGATAAGGTTTTGCATACTTTGGTGGAATGTTTCTTGCTTGTATTTGTAGTTATATTGATTTTTTTACAAGATGTTCGTTCCACTATTATTCATGGTGTTTCTGTTCCTGTTTCAATCATAGGAACGTTTTTCTTTTTGTACGTATTTGGTTATAGTTTGAATTTGTTGACACTATTTGCACTCGTCCTTGCTATCGGTATTGTGGTGGATGATGCTGTAGTGGTGGTAGAGGCGGTTCATAGTAAACTAGAAAGTGGTTATACCTCTCCGCGTAAGGCTGCGATCGACGCAATGGGAGAAATTGCGCCTGCTATAGTTTCTATTACGCTAGTCATGGCGTCCGTGTTTTTGCCAGTAACGTTTATGGGTGGATCGGCGGGTGTTTTCTACAAGCAATTTGGTATTACGCTGGCTTTTGCTATTATGATTTCTGCCTTGAATGCGTTGACTTTGAGTCCTGCTCTTGCCGCCATGTTTTTAAAACCTCCTGTTCATGTAAAAGAAGGAGAAAAACCTACTTTTTTGCAAAAAATCAAAACTGGTTTTAATGCTGGTTACGATAAAGTAGTCCATAAATATTCATCTGCAGTTGCCTCT
>QFOI01000409.1 GCA_003241175.1 Pseudopedobacter saltans | reverse complement strand
CACTTGTCCCCAATAGGGACAATCCTCATTTCCTTGTTGAAATTCGTTAAATAATTCATCTTCGGCAGGTACCAGTAATTGAACTTCTATATTGGAAAATTTATATGGACGAATATTCAATGCGTAGGACATAACACGCAAATATACAATTGCTTACAATGTCTTCGCAAGATCTTCCAATAAGCAAAAGTGAAGAAAATGAATGAGCTGTGTTTTTTGCGAAAAATGCTTCAACTCAAAACGCTAACAGCTAGCAAAAAATGTACACGATTCATTTTCGAACGGTGCGTAGCATTTGCCTTTGGAAGACTTGATTTTTGGTTACTTTTTATCAAGAAAAAGTAACGGCGTTATTTTAATAAAGTGAAACACAAAAAAACTGTCATTTTTTCCAACAATTTTATTTGACGTAAATTTGTATAGATGACACAGGAGCAGTTTCAGAAGATAGCGCAGACGATTCCGACCAATCCAGGTATCTACAAATATTACAATACAGAAGGGACGATTTTGTATGTGGGCAAGGCCAAAAGTCTACGCAAAAGAGTTAGTTCGTATTTCAATAAATCCAATCATAGTTACAAAACACATGAATTAGTTGGTCACATTCATCATATTGAGTTTACGATTGTCGATACGGAACAGGATGCTTTTTTGTTGGAAAATGCATTGATAAAACAGTTTCTTCCGAAATACAATATCATGCTCAAGGATGACAAGACCTATCCTTATATTGTTATCAAAAAAGAGCCTTTTCCTCGTGTTTACCTGACTAGAAAAAAACTCAAAGATGGTTCGGAATATATTGGCCCTTTTACTTCCGTTGCCAAAGTGCGTGAGATATTGGATTTTGTTAAAATATACATTCCACTTCGAACTTGCAAATTGCCATTGACCGCACGCAATATTGAAGCCGGGAAGTTTAAAGTCTGTTTGGAATATCATTTGGGTAATTGCAAAGGTCCTTGCGAAGGTTTGCAAACAGAACAGGATTATGCAGAAGGGATCCGTCAGATACGAGAAATCGTTAAGGGCAATCTTTCACCTGTATTGAATCATCTGAAAGAAGAAATGGCGCAGTATGTTTCTAATATGGAATTTGAAAAAGCCGCTCAGATAAAAGCAAAATTGGATGGACTCAATACTTATCAAGCAAAATCTGTGATCGTCAGCAAGCATTTGGGTAATTTGGATGTATTTTCCATTATAAAAGAACACGAAACGGCATTTGTCAATTTTTTAATGGTGGAAAACGGTACCATCGTATTGACGCATACAGTTGAACTTGAAGCCAAAATCGAAGAAACGGAAGAAGATATTTTGCAGTTTGCGATCGCACAGTTGCGTGAAAAATTCAATAGTTTTTCAAAAGAAATCATTGCTCCATTTGAAATGGAATATCCGGATGATGCGGTCGTCCTTACCGTTCCAAAAGCAGGAGATAAGAAAAAACTGCTCGAACTTTCGCAGAAAAATGTCAATTATTTCAAAGAGGAACTGAACAAAAAGAAAGTACTCCATTTGGAAAACAAGACGGATGCTCAGAAGGAAAAAGTATTGGAACAAGTGCAACGTGATTTACAACTCCCACAATTGCCGGTTCATATTGAGTGTTTTGATAACTCCAATTTTCAAGGAAGTTATCCAGTTTCGGCTATGGTTTGTTTCAAAAATGGTGTTCCCAGCAAAAAAGATTATCGGCATTTCAATGTGAAAACGGTGACGGGTATTGACGATTTTGCTTCTATGTACGAATGTGTTTATCGCCGTTACAAGCGTTTGCGCGACGAAGGGCAAGGTTTACCTCAGTTGGTGATTATAGATGGTGGAAAAGGGCAATTGGGATATGCCGTAAGAGCCGTGGATGATTTGGGTTTAACAGGGAAAATGACTTTGGTCGGATTGGCGAAAAGGGAAGAAGAAATATTTTATCCAGGTGATTCTGAAAGTTTGAAATTGTCTTGGGATTCCGATAGTCTCAAACTGATTCGTTTTATCAGGGATCAGGTTCACCATTTTGGTATTTCGTTCCACAGAAACCAACGTTCAAAGGGGACTTTTGCCAATGAGTTGGAGCAAATTCCAGGTATTGGAAAGCAGACTGCGGATCAATTATTGAAACGTTTTCGTTCTGTCGCCAATATCAAAAGATTAACGGAAAGAGAACTGACAGGAGAGATTGGCGGTTCTCGTGCCGGAATGGTGTGGCGTTATTTTCATGAAGATGAAGTATAATCAAGGATTTTTACTAACACTGATTTATCTTTCCAATATATGCGTAAAAAAAGAGTGGTCATAACACATGGATATCAATCTAAACCAAGCAGAAATTGGTTTATCTGGTTAAAGTCCGAGTTGGAGAAACAATCCATTGAAGTTTTGATACCGTCATTACCCAATCCGGAGCATCCTGATAGGAGTGCTTGGTTAGAATCTCTGGAAACTATGATGTCGGATTTGGATAAAGACACTTTTCTAGTAGCACATAGTTTGGGCTGTATTACGGATCTTTATTTTTTGGATAAAATGAGTAAGAGTATTGGTGGACTTATTTTGGTTGCTGGCTTTGCTGAGAGATTAGTGACCATTCCAGAATTGTCAGACTATACTTCATTGGCTATTGATTTCGAAAAAATAATTACACTCACTCCCCATAGAGTTGTATTTGGCTCAGCGGAAGATTATATTGTTCCATTTGCTGCAACTAAAAGAATGGCGGAAAATCTAGATGCTGAACTGGTGTCCATTTCGGATAGTGGGCATTTCATGGAAGAGGATGGATATGTACAATTTCCAGCTCTTTTGATTAAATTAGAGGATATGATGAAAAGTTAGTGCAATGCAAGCTATTGACGCCATAAGTCTTATTGAAAAATCTTTTCACACTGTGTTCTCTCCACAGAAATGGTTGGATTTGGGTTGCGGAAATTGGTACTTTTACAAAGGCACTAGAGTCTGTTTTACCTATTGGGAGTCAAATAACTGCTGTTGACCGACTACCACAACATTTCGAAAGTCAAATACATTTTCTGCAAGCAGATTTTACAAAACCAATGAACCTGAACTAAATGGTTTAAAAAACTAAGACTAAAAAAGAAAACAGATTGAAGCGGCTTTACATAAATTAGGTGCTGAACTTATGTCAGTAGAACTTTAGTTTTTGATTGGCGTTAAAAACCTTTTACGGATTGCCCACATCTTTAAGGTGTGGGTTTTTTATTGGAATTAACCAAAAACAGGTGATTTGGTGTTGAAATAACCTGTTTTTATTTTCTTCTTATTTTCTTTGATAAAACTTAAAATTATGCAAAAGGATTTTCTGTTAGAAATTATTACCAAAACCCGTTGTGCATTTAGGAAAAAGATTAAAAAAGATGGTTCATTTACCAACAAAAAGTTGTATATTTAATTGATTACCAGTCTATTAAATACAATGAA
>QFOI01000408.1 GCA_003241175.1 Pseudopedobacter saltans | reverse complement strand
GCATTACTTGAAACGTCAAACGCAATAGCCACCGACCAAGATCAGCAGGATTATTCAGCCGAAACAGAACAACAAGAAGAAAACATCGAGTTAACTCAACCTGCAGAAAGCGCAGAAGGTCTTTCCTCCGATAGATTATCCGCTATGTTGGAAGCTCAAGCACAAGCCTTCAAGTCCGACGACGTTTCAAAAGAGGAACTCACATACGAGAATCCGGTCCTTTTGCCTACAAAAGATTATTTCGCATCTATAGGTATTACGACGGACAACTCTATCAACACTGATTTCGGTCAGAAAGTAAAACGTTTTTCTGATTGGCTGAAACAGATGAAAAAAATCGACAAAGCGGATTTGGGTAAAAATTCGGATCCAAATGAGGAAATAATGATTTCCCAAAAGGCGCATGATTCCAACAAGCCTTCCGATATTGTAACGGAAACCATGGCAGAAGTATTGATACAGCAAGGAAAAAATACGGAGGCGATAGAAACTTTGGAAAAATTAAGTTTGTTAAAACCAGAGAAATCTGCTTATTTTGCATCCTTGATTAATAATTTAAAAAATAATATTTAAGATAATGGCACTTTTGTTTTTGATAATAGTCATTTTAATCAGTGTAATTCTTGGTTTCATCATATTGATCCAAAACCCAAAAGGTGGCGGATTGTCCGGTAACATCGGTGGTATCAGCAACCAATTCATGGGTGTAAAACAGACTAATGATGTATTGGAAAAAGGTACATGGATTTTCGCAGGAGCCTTAGGATTGTTGTGCTTGATATCCATTGTGTTCCTTAAAGGATCTGTTGGCTCAACTAACAACAACTCTATGTTGAAGAATTTGAATACCAACGCACCTGTGTCACAACCTGTAGCGCCACAGCAAAACAGCCAGCCAGCTCCTGTGCAACAGCAACCTGCCAAATAAGAAGAGATTAAAACTTTTTATAATTTTTGAACCCTGACTCTATGCCAGGGTTTTTTGTTGTTACCTTTGTTTCGTACAGAAGGAATACCTAAGAATAACAAAATCTGTTTTATGAAAAAAATAGTCCTTGTAATTTTGGTTTTGATCATTTTAGCTGGTGGGATCGGTTATGCCATGTTAGGCATGAATGCCACTAAATTTGACGCTCAGCATAAATTTATTTATGTTTCATCCAAAAGTTCTGCAAAAGATACAGTGCTTAGTCAACTATCTGGTGCAGACGGCATTAGTAATATCGGTCTCTTTAGTTTCGTAACCGACAGGCTGCACATTTGGGACAGAATTAAAACAGGTAGATTTGAAATTAAAAAGGGTTCTAGTTTGAAAAGTATCATTATGATGTTCAGGCGTAATGAACAAGCGCCTGCAAAACTAGTCATCAACAAACTAAGAACAAGGGCTGACCTTGCAGGACTTATTGGTCGACAATTCAAATTAGATTCGCTAAATGCACTTAGTTTCTTAGACAATAACGATTCTTTAAAAGTATTAGGCGTGGATACCAATACTGTCATGTCTTTAGTTATTCCTGATACTTATTTACTGAACTGGAATAGCTCCATGCGCTCCATCATGGAACGCCTGCAAGACTATCAAAAAAACTTTTGGTCTAGTGACGGAAGAACAGAAAAAGCGACGAAGCTGGGCTTAACTCCGTTACAGGTTTATATTTTTGCATCAATCGTGGAAGAAGAGACCAACAATAATGCAGAAAAGGGAAACGTTGCCAGCGTTTACTATAACCGATATAAAACAGATATGCCGTTAGGTGCTGATCCAACTATAAGGTTTGCCTTGAACGATTTTACTATCAAAAGGGTATTGTCTGGCCACCTACAAGTACAATCACCTTACAATACCTACAAAAATAAAGGTTTGCCTCCAGGCCCAATATGCACTCCTTCCCAAAAAACTATTGACGCAGTATTGAATCAGCCAAGTACAAAATATTTGTTCTTTGTTGCTAAAAGTGATTTCAGTGGTACACATGAATTCAGCGAGACATTCCAACAACATGTGCAATATGCTAACCAATACAGACAGGAACTAGACAAAAGAATGGCGGCAAAAGATTCTCTAAAAAAACAGTAAAAACTTACCTGAACTATTTTATAGTTGACTAAACTAGAAAGGCTGATACTCAATAGCCCTCCTATCAATCTTATTAGGGCATGTAGCAAGAAGGTACGCCTTCCTGGTTTCGAAGGATTCAATCTTTACGAAGTGTATGAACAATTGTGGAGCACTATCAAAAAGGATGGACTATCGTTAAGATCCGCGTCCATGTCATTCAATATCATTTTAGCAATTCCAGCTATATTTCTGTTTATCTGTTCCTTATTGCCATACTTACCAATATCGAAACAGTTTTTTAATGCATTGGAATCGTTGGTATATGACATCACGCCAGACCACAACACAAGAAGAATACTCAGTAGGTTTTTGAACGATATTTTCATCAAGCAAAAAACCGGATTGCTTTCTTTAGGTTTTGTGCTAACTCTTTTTTATTCTTCCAATGCAGTGATGGGAATCATACGAGCATTGGACAAAAGCATACCTAATAGAGCCAAAACCAATTTCGTAAAAAAACGCTTCAGAGCTATACGATTGCTTTTGATTCTAATAGTATTGGTATTGGGCAACTTAATTATTTCGATGGGCCAAGGTGCTGTTTTTGCCAAAATAATGACTTGGTTACACATCAAAGATCCTTCCGTAAAAGCTTTGATAAAAAACATACGGTGGGTAGTCATTTTTTTACTCTTTTTTTACTCGCTTGCTTTTCTGTACAAATATGGCCCAACTATAAAAAAGAGAAACAAACTATTAACTCCAGGCGCATTGATCGGAAGTGTATTGATTATACTTACCACTTCCATTTTTTCCTATTGGGCACAAAATATCTCCACTTACAACAAATTTTATGGTTCTATCGGATCGGTGATGTTGATTATGCTTCTTGTATTTTATAGTTCCATGATGCTATTGATCGGTTTTGAAATCGACATGTCGATACTGAAACTCAAACAAGCTAAACTAGACAGAAAAAAGATGGAGGAAGGCCAGATACAAACTTATTACTAAACTTGTAACAAAGAAATGGCATTCATTAACTAAAAATATTCTCTGAAAAGATTTTATGCTTAATTTTATAGGGAAACAAAGCTTTCCTTATGTCCAATCCAAAACTAATCATTGCAATCCTATTAGCTTTAATTTTTTTCTCTTGTACGGAAAAAGACAGAAAAACAAACAACAACGAAAACATCCCTGCTGCATTGAATGACAATATAACTCCATCTGTGAGTAGTATAGTTTCCAAACGAGGATATAGGGAGGACGATATTTTGCAACAACTCTACAATGAATTAGTTGAAAAGTCTCCCAAGCTGAAAAAACTAGAAGAAGTTCTCACCAATATGCCAACTGCCGAACAAGATTCAACCTCAG
>QFOI01000407.1 GCA_003241175.1 Pseudopedobacter saltans | reverse complement strand
GTAATCTGCCAAGGAACTATATTGGAATGGTGCTCCATTGCGGAAACCAATACAACATCACCTTCTTTTAAAAACCTACGACCGAAACAATTGGCAACAAGGTTGATACCATCAGTCGTTCCTTTTGTAAAAATAACTTCCTTGTCTGACGGCGCATTGATAAAAGCAGCGATTTTACGACGGGCGATTTCGTACATTTCGGTCGCCTCTTGACTAAGCAAGTGCACGCCACGATGTACGTTGCTATTATATTTTTCGTAGTATTCTTCTAGTTTTTTGAGAACAGACAATGGCTTTTGCGTTGTAGCCGCATTATCAAGGTAAACCAATGGTTTGCCGTAAACCTTTTCATTTAAAATAGGAAATTCCTTTCTGATAGTTTCTATATCCCAAGCTGTCTCGATCATTTCTGTTCTTTTTAAAATGAGATTGAGATTGCTCCGTCCAACAATTTTCGGCTAAGCAATCTCAATAATATGTTTTGTTTTACCTCAACCCTTCTCCTTAAAAGAAGGGCTTTTTTATTATCAAACTATACTGCAACATTCGCATTGGCAATCACGGATGATACTTTTTCTTCCACATGGTTGCGCAAGGCTTCATTTGGAATTTTGGATGTCACGTCGTTGGCAAAAGCTGTCACCAGCAAAGCGCGCGCTTGTTGTTCGGATAAGGCACGAGCTCTTAAATAAAACAATGCCTCTGAATCATATTGGCCAATAGTCGTTCCATGACTACATTTCACATCATCGGCATAGATTTCCAATTGTGGTTTAGAATGTATAACCGAATCATTGGAAAACAACATATTGTTGTTGGATTGATAAGCATTTGTTTTCTGAGCATCTTCATGCACGTAAATACGTCCGTTGAAAACCGCTTTTCCACCTTCAATCAATACACCTTTGTACAACTGATTGCTTTCGCAATGAGGATACAAGTGGTCCACCAACGAATGGTTGTCAATTAACTGGTCTTTTCCAGCCAAATACAAACCATACATATGTGTTTCTATATTGGAACCTTCCAATTCCACATTTAGATTGTTTCTAATCAATGCAGTTTGAGGAATGCTGTAAATATAGTTGGCGTAATGGCTATCTTTTTGTTGTGTTACTTGTGTGTGATTGATGACTCGTTCACTATTTTTTCCATTTTGGAAAATAGAATGAACCAATGATCCATTGGAATCCACAAACAAATCTGAAACACTATTGATAAAATATATCTTGTCACCAACACAAGTATAGGTTTCCACTATTTCAACATTAGCTCCTTTATTGACCACAACCATATTTCTTGGTTGGATAAATACATTTTCGGAGTAACCGTAAATATTGAAAACATGTATTGGTTTGTCTACGATCACATTTTTTGCTGCTTCAATATAAAAACCATCTGAAAACAAAGCTGTATTCAACGCGGCCAAACTATTCATCGGATCTTCAATATCCAAACGATTATTGATTTTATCCCAATAAGCTGCGTCATTGCTAATCTCCATCAAAGATTTGATAGTCAAACCTTCGATTTGCGGCAAAACCGACAATTCTTCACTTATAGAGCCATTGATTACGACCAATTTATAAGCATCCAAATCCGCAATTTCACCTTCTTCAATGCTATTTTTTACATCTTGTGCATCCAAACTAGCCACACTGTCATTGACGACTACAAAACTGTCATTCAAAAAAGGTTTCAAATTAGTGAAACGCCAATATTCATTTTTGTTTGTAGGAAATCCATTTTTCTTAAACGCATCCATAGCTTTAACACGCACAGGATTGTTTACCTTTATTTCACCAAGGCTTTCTATCAATTGATCGTATAATGTAGAGGTACTTACCACCATCTGATTTGTCATAACTTTAATTTGATGGATTCATTGACACATCAACAGATCCATTTTCTAACTTTCATTCGTCCCAACGATTTCAACTAATGAAATCCTAACCAGCCATCTCAGCGGTTTGTTGCTTCAACCAATCATAACCTTTCTCTTCCAGTTCCAAAGCCAATTCTTTTGTACCAGTTTTTACGATTTTTCCGTTCCACAACACATGAACAAAGTCTGGAACGATGTAGTTCAACAAACGTTGGTAGTGAGTAATCAATACAAAAGCGTTGTCATTGCTACGCAACTTGTTTACACCTTCAGAAACGATACGCAATGCATCAATATCCAAACCAGAATCCGTTTCGTCCAAAATGGACAATTTAGGATCTAGCATTGCCAATTGCAAGATTTCATTACGTTTCTTTTCTCCACCAGAAAATCCTTCATTCAGAGAACGATTTACCAATTTAGCATCAAACTCCACCAATTTCTGTTTATCACGCGTCAATTGCAAAAACTCTTTTGGCGTCAATGCAGGTAGGCCACGATGTTCACGCACGTCGTTTACAGCCGTTTTCAAAAAGTTGATATTGGAAACACCAGGAATCTCCACAGGATATTGGAAAGCCAAGAACACGCCCTCTCTCGCCCTTATTTCCGGAGCCATATCCAATAGATCTTTTCCATTGAATATAACTTCACCTTCCGTCACTTCATATTCTTCTCGTCCTGCCAAAACAGAAGCAAGAGAACTTTTGCCGGAACCGTTGGGCCCCATGATTGCGTGCACTTCTCCAGCACCTATTTCAAGGTTGATACCTTTCAATATTTCCTTACCATCTATATTGGCATGTAAATTTCTAATACTTAACATCTCGATTTACTACTAGTGTGTTTATTTGATAGGTACTATTTTGCAACAGTACAAAAGTTTCTATATTGTGTTATCCTACGCTACCTTCCAAGGTCAAGGATAAAAGTTTTTGTGCTTCAACAGCAAATTCCATTGGAAGATTATCCAACACTTCACGTGCATAACCATTGACAATCAATGCAACAGCCTGTTCCGTATCGATACCTCTTTGGTTTAGGTAAAAAATCTGATCCTCTCCAATTTTGGAAGTCGTTGCTTCATGTTCCAATTTCGCAGTTGGGTTTTTGGATTCAATGTAAGGAAATGTATGGGCACCACAACGATCACCAATCAACAAAGAGTCACATTGTGTAAAGTTACGAGAATTATCCGCTTTGGATCCCAATGAAACCAATCCACGATAGCTATTCTGACCGTTTCCAGCAGAAATACCTTTGGAAATAATACGACTACGTGTATTCCGTCCAATATGCATCATCTTCGTGCCAGTATCGGCAATCTGCTTGTTTTTGGTTACGGCAACAGAATAAAATTCTCCTACAGCATTGTCTCCTTGCAAAATGACGCTGGGATATTTCCAAGTAATGGCAGATCCTGTTTCAACCTGGGTCCAAGAGATTTTTGAATTGTTACCACGGCAAGCACCACGTTTTGTTACAAAATTGTAGATACCACCTTTACCATCCTTATCACCAGGATACCAGTTTTGTACCGTACTATATTTTATTTCAG
>QFOI01000035.1 GCA_003241175.1 Pseudopedobacter saltans | reverse complement strand
AAAAGATATCGTATTCAAAGCTGCTGTCGGCATTTATGACCAACCACCTTTTTACCGTGAGATGTTGATGTATGATGGCACACTCAATAAAAACCTAAAAGCTCAGAAAAGTATTCAAGCAAGTTTGGGTGCGGATTACAATTTTGCATTGGGAGGTCGCCCCGCAAAACTTACTGGTGAAGCTTACTATAAAAACATGAAGGACGTTGATCCTTATGATATTGACAACGTTCGTATTCGTTACTATGGCAACAACAATGCGAAAGCGTACACATACGGAGCGGAAGTCCGGCTTTTCGCTGATCTCGTCAAAGATGCGGAAAGCTGGATAAGCGTTGGATACATGAAATCCATGGAAAAAATTGATGGACTGAATTTTACTCAATATCTTAATGCAGCAGGAGAAATCATAACTGCCAATACACAAGATAAAACGCCTGTGACAAGTATATCTCAGCCAACAGGTTGGTTTAGACGTCCGACTGATAGAAGAATTACGGTTGGGATGTTTTTCCAGGATTATCTGACAACAAATAAAAACAATAAGGTTTACCTCAATATGATATACGGAAGCAATCTTCCCTACAATGTTCCGGGAAGTACGCAATACCGTAATAGTCTAGAGATTGATCCATATGTTCGTGTAGATATTGGTTTTAGTACCTTACTTTATGATGGTACGAAGCCTCAAAGAAGTCACAATCCGTTTGGATTTTTCAAAAATATCTGGGGTAGTATTGAAGTATTCAACTTGATAGATCGTGATAATGTGATCAGTTATTCTCTGGTTAGAGATTATTCCAATAATATCTACCCGCTACCTAACCGCCTTACGCCACGATTGCTGAATTTTAAGATTATTGCCGCATGGTAATTTCCTACATGATGCTGTAATTCCCTTTTGTCTATCTTCGCACAAGTTTCAATAATTAAAACGGATAATAGTTTGATCGCCACCATTTACAAGTCTACGGGAAGCTGGTATGTAGCTAAAGCCGAGAATGGTATTTTTTACAATACCCGAATAAAGGGGAAATTCAAAATTGAAGGTCTTACGACTACTAATCCTATTGCAGTTGGCGACGTGGTTGACATTGAACTGGAAGAAGGTGAGGAAAAAGTGGCAACTATTATCCACATACATGATCGTAAAAATTATATCGTACGAACCTCCGCACACAACCGTAACCAACGCCATATAGTTGCTGCCAATCTTGATCAGGCATTGTTGTTTGTAGGATTGCGTGATCCCAAAACCTCGACTGGTTTTATGGATCGTTTCCTTGCCGCAGCAGAGGCGTGGCACGTGCCAACAAATCTAATTGTTAATAAATCCGATACTTTTAGGGACAAAGAGTGGGCAATTTTTGAGAAAATAAAGATCGTGTACGAACCATTGGGGTATGGTGTTTTTCCTTTGAGTTTGGAAACAAAAGAAGGATTGACAGAAGTAATGGCTACGCTTTCGGATAAGACAACTTTGATTAGTGGACAAAGCGGTATTGGAAAATCCACTTTCATCAATGGAGTTCTTCCTGATGAAAACATTCGTACACAAGAAGTGAGCGCATGGAGTGGAAAAGGTCTACATACAACGACATTCGCGCAGATGTATGATTTGAAAACTGGAAATGGACGTATTATAGACACGCCGGGAATTCGTGAGTTTGGAATTACAAACGATATTGAAGCGGCTGAACTTTCCCATTATTTTCCTGAAATGCGTGCTCGCATCCACGATTGCCGATTCAATAATTGTTTGCATGTCAACGAACCAGGTTGCGCTGTGAAAGATGCAGTTGAAAATTCGGAAATCGCCTTAGATCGATATATGAGCTACCTCAACATATTGGATAGCTTACCTAAAAAAAATTACTAATACCCATTGTGCATGCTTCATTTGACAGAAATGTCCTTCTATTGCTATTAATTTCATTTTGAAAACTTCTTTTCGGTATTGGTAGATTTTAAATGGAAGTTGCTTGACCGAAAATCCTGCAATAATTGCCACCACCAACAAGCTTAATCTCATTTTCAGTAAATCCATCCTTTAAAAAAGCGTCTACAACCGTATAATAAAAACCGTCCTTAATACCATCCCAACTTTGATTTGTCTTATGGCCAAATCGATCATTACTGTTCTTGGCTATTGCCATTTTAGTATCTGTACCGATACAAACATGTTCCGCTCCAACAATGTCAATCAAAGCCCTTACATTTTTGGCATATTCCGAAGGTGTATCAGCAAGATGTGTCCACACGCCGATGACGCCGCCGGCACTAGCAAAAATTTTGGCTTGTTCTGGGCTTATGAGTCGCGGCATCATCATTTTGGCCATACGTTCATTATTTCCAAGTCGAGTATTTAATCCTGTATGAGAAATAAGCATTGGTTTGTTTGAAATTTTCAGGGCTTTATTGATCGCCTCATTGTTACAATGGGCTAGATCGATCAAAATGCCAAGTCTATTACATTCTTTAATAATGTTAATTCCCAAGTCAGTCAATCCACCGTACTGTGGCGTGTCAGTATAGATGTCGCCGATGGGAGGATCTGATTGTCCATCATGCATTAACCCGAAATGCCGTAACCCTCTATCATAAGCGACTTTGATCCTTTCTATTTTTCCTTCTGTAAAATGTCCGCCTTCTACGGATTGTATAACTATTTGCTTGTTGTCTTTTCTGGCCTTTTCTATATCAGGCAAGGTCAATGCTCTAGAAAGACGATTAGATGCAAGCATTTCGTCCATCTCATCAAGACTAGTGAGAAAGCGTTGGTAAGCTTCCCCTTGTTTTTCCAGTTTAGGTCGATCTACGCAAAATGTCATACCAATGGCGGTTAGCCCAGAAATCCTCAATTCATTGGCTAAATCGTAAGTTTGACCTTTAAATTCCTCTTTGTTGAAAGGAACATCCATGTGGTTGTGCGTGTCAATACCAATGGTTTGAGCTACTATTTTCTTCACTTTGTCATCCACCTCCCGAAAACCCCAAGAATTGAATGGTCGTAAAGCTATTGCTGCGCCAGCTGCTGAAAGTATAGATATAAAGTTTCTTCTGGACTTGTAGGTATTTGTCTTTTGCATAAATTGGTTTTTCTGGTGAGAACGGATTCAAATTAGAAAAAACCAATGTAAAGAATGGATACATCAAATGCTTTTCGGTGAAAACTAACTATTTGTACGTCAAATAAGACTTTAGCCTTGCGTACTTGTGTGTTTATTTTTCATTACATGCCATGTTTTTGAAAACCTCTCCCTAACCCTCCCCTTTAAGGGGAGGGAATATGGGTGGGGTCAATTATTGAGGGAAGAACTATAAAAAAAAGAAACTACATATCAATTTATTTTTCCAATACACAACGAGTTATTTTGGTATTATAAGTAAATTTTATATTCTTCAATTTTTGTTTCGAGTCTGTTTTCAAGATAGGTATTTCCACCACGAAGCCTGTCCAATATCATTATAGCTTCATTTCTGTAGTTTTCAATTTTTTGAGCGTCCCAATGTTTGGGAGGTATTTGCAAATTGGTAATTCTGTCTGCTAGTTTTACAGCCCATACTTCTTTGGGTTGTTTTTTTATTCTTTCCAGACTATCTTCTATTTTTTCGGTTTTGGAAGAATAAGAGTTGTTTTTTGTCAAAGACAAAACGGCATTGGCAACCTTATCGTCAAATTGTTCTACAAGTTCCTGATAGCTCGTTTCCGTATCTTCCAAAACATCATGAAGTAAAGCGACTCTTACGGCAAAAGCTAAGTCGAAATCTGTCGTATGCATACTAGCAATCATTATCTCCATTGCAACATTACTCAAATGCACTACGTACGTGATATCGGTACTAGGTATTTTTTGATGGATGGCCTCATGTCGTTCTGCGGCATATCTAATGGTGTCTTGATAAATAGTTTGGATATTCATAGTAATTTATTTGATGCCAAATCATTTGGCTGCATAAAGTTCATTCCACAATTCATGATATTTGGATTTGAAATTCTGTTCTGCATTTTTAGGGAACGGATGGCCTAGAGGTCCCGCAAAAACAAATGTATCCTGATCTTTTTGATTGTTGGCTTCTCGCAACTTGTTGAACTCTTCCAGCCAAACATCGTAATGTTCTATTAAAGTATTGGCATCTTCTAGGAGCTCGTTTGGTATGAGGTAAGCTCGCTCCAAAAGTAGATTTCTTATTTTTTCGTTTCCGTCTTTTAATATTTTGGCTTCCAGGTAAAGATTGGCGGTATGGTAGCGTCTAAATGCTCGATGTGTCCTGTTGAACTGCATATATAGAGGTCCCAAAAGATCAGAAACGGCTTTCTCTTTCCAGAGGAAACCGGACTTGAACATTGTCATGTTTTGTTCAAATTGGTTCTTAATTTCTGCTGTAATTGTTTCGGTTTTCTTTTTTAAAAAAAGTCCGATGATCAGCGATGCGACCGAACTGCTAATAATGGCGGGAAGCAAGAGCTCCCATATTTTTTCCATGGTTAAATGGTTGAAGGCGCTATAAATGTACGAAGAAAAATAGGTGCTTATGCTTTTTCGTCCTCTGACAATGTATTTTCAGGTAGGCTGACATCGGCGATTTCTTCATCGCGATTATCGTTCCATTCAATAATAAAATTGTTGCGTCCTTCTCCAACCAATATGGTCATAAAGCGCATCTGTGCCAATTCAAGTAAAGAGAGGAACATAAACAATGCATGAATCCTATTTTCACAAACGGAGAATACTTTTTCAAAGGAGACCGTGTGTTGAGATTTTATGTCACTCATCAGAAACTCTCGCGAACCCTCCATCGTGTAGTTGTACTTGATGACCGTATGTACGGGCCTGTTGTTTTTCTCTTGGAGACGCTGCATGACTTTTTCGAAAGTCTTCATTAACCTAAAGAGGGTCAGTGTCTGTATTTCCGTTCCTTCCGCAGCCTGTTCTCCAATACTGAGGAGCTCTTTTTGGATATTGCCGCGTTTTTGCATCAGTAGACGAAGCGCTTCTTTTTCAGCTAGGTCAACAGCCGCTTGTTTGTACTTTTTATATTCAAGTAACTTATCGATTAGTTCTTGCCTTGGATCGACTTCATTGCCATCAGCATCCACTTCCTTCCTTGGTAAAAGCATTTTGGCCTTGATACGCATCAACGTAGCAATGAACAAGATAAATTCGCTGCTCAACTCAATATTAAGTTGCTCTTGACTATGCACATAATCCAAAAAATCAGTCGTGATCTTATTGATGGGAATATTGTAAATGTCCAATTCATCTCTTTCGATAAAGAACAAAAGAAGGTCAAATGGTCCCTCAAACTGTGGGAGCTTGATTTGGTAATTGATGGTACTCAAGAAATTGCTTTTAATACTGAACGGTAAAAATAGAAATTTAAAGGCAAACACACTTAAATAACTCAGGTATGTATTTGTTTTAAAAATAAAAAAATCCCGAAAGGATCGGGATTTTCAATATTGCTTTAAAGAAGGACTATTTTTTCTTCAATTCGTCTCTGATTTCTGCTAACAACTTGTCGGTAGAGCTTGGCTCTGCTGGAGCCGCTGGAGCTTCTACTTCTTTCTTTTTCAAAGAATTGATTCCTTTGATAATAAGGAAAAGTGCTAATGCAATAATGATAAAAGAAATGACATTAGACAAAAAACTTCCGTACTTAATGGCTGTTCCTGGAATGACCAGTTCGGACAAGTTTTGTAGATTAGCTTGTTTTAAAGCTGGTGTCAAGATTCCCGGTGTGATGATGTCGTCGACCAAAGATGTAACGATTTTGCCAAAAGCTCCACCGATGACAACGGCAACGGCTAAATCTACAACATTTCCTTTGATGGCGAATTCTTTAAACTCTTTAAAAAATCCCATGTTTGAATAGTTTTATTTTGATGATTGATAGGTATAACGCCACAAAGATAATGAAGCGTATAATTTGTTAAATGTTTTTTATCGATGGATATTGGAGATCTAGCGCTTTTAATGCATCTCTGACCTTTTTTGCAACGATATATTCCTTGTACCAATTCTTATCTGCCGGTACAATTGTCCATTCTGGATTGTTACAATTGTTGATAGCGTCTTCGTAAACTTTCCGGTATTCGTCCCAATAAACGGATTCCTTGAAGTCGCCACCGTTATATTTCCATTTCTTTTCTGGATTGTTGAGTCGTTCATTGAGACGAGCGAGTTGCTCTTCATGAGAAATATGGAGGTAAAATTTCAGAATGATGGTTTTATTGTCTTGTAACAACTTTTCGAAATTGTTGATAGCTTCAATCCTTTTTCGGACAGTAGGAAAATCAATGTTGTTGTGTACACGAGTAACCAATATGTCTTCGTATTGGGATCTGTTGAATATTTTGATGATGCCTTTGGATGGCGCTTGTAAGTGTATGCGCCAAAGGAAATCATGCGAAAGCTCCAATTCCGTGGGAACTTTGAATGAATGAACTTCCACTCCTTGCGGATTGACATCGCTAAAGACATTTTTAATGGTGCCGTCCTTTCCGCTTGCATCCATCCCCTGCAATATAATCAACAATGAATACTGGGAACTCGCGTAAAGAAGATTTTGAAGATCGGAAATCTCCTTGGTAATATTTTTTAGTTCTGCTTTGATCTTTTCCTTCTTAAGGGATTTTGGAGGAATCGTTGCAATGTCTTTAAGTTTGATCTTTCCCATATTGTTGTTTTTCTTTATTGGAAAATACAGCAAGGATTTTGCCAAGTATTGCTGTCACAGTAGTTTAGGAAGAGTAAAGGGCTGCCAATTGACAACCCTTTACTTCGGAATTTCGTATCTCGTAGCAGAATTACACTGTCATCATTTCTTTTTCCTTGGCTGCAAGGTGTTTGTCTACGATGGCTATATATTTATCTGTTAAGTCTTGTACTTTCTTTTCTATGTCTTTAGCGACATCTTCACTGAGGCCGTCCTTTTGTAGTTTTTTGACATCGTCCATGGTGCTACGACGAGCATTACGGATGGTGATTTTGGCTTGTTCACCTTCGTTGGATGCTTTTTTGAATAATTCTTTACGTCGTTCTTCCGTAAGTGGCGGCATGAACAAACGGATCTGAACACCATCATTTTGCGGTGTAATGCCAATATTTGCCATCATGATGCCTCTTTCAATAGGTGCGAGCATATTTTTTTCCCATGGTTGGATGCTGATGGTGCGAGCATCCAATACGCTGATATTGGCGACTTGGCTGATGGGTGTAGGTGCGCCATAATACTCAATCTTGACACCGTCCAATATGGTTGGCGTTGCCTTTCCAGCACGGATTCTGGTCAACTCAAGATCCAGGTGGTCTATGGCTTTTTGCATGGAGCTGTCGGCTTCCATCATAACTAATTCTAACTCTTCTGACATATGGTTTGGTTAATAAGGCTAATCAAAAGTTGAAGTCAAATCGATTTTACTATTAAATTCCCCTTGAATTCAAACGAGTGCAAACCTACTTTAAATTATGGATTTTTCAAGTATTAGCAAAATGATAAGACCTAAAATTGTAAAAAGCGATTAGTTTTCGTAGGTTTGTCCTACTAAAAGTGTCTCAAATAGAGACAGTTTGAACTCAAAAAATTAATACATACAAAATATTCAAGATGGCAAACATTGAAGAATTGCAACAACTTGCGACGCAGATACGAAGAGATATCGTAAGAATGGTTCATGGAGCAAACAGCGGTCACCCAGGTGGATCACTTGGTTGCGCTGATTTTTTTACGGCATTGTATTTTGATGTGATGAAACGTAAACCAGGATTTGATATGGATGCAAAGGATGAAGATGTTTTCTTCTTGTCTAATGGTCACATTTCACCTGTTTTCTATAGCACTTTGGCAAGAGCTGGTTATTTCCCAACAACAGAATTGGGAACTTTCAGAAAGTTGAATTCTCGTCTTCAGGGGCATCCGACAACGCATGAACACCTTCCTGGAATCCGTATTGCGAGTGGTTCTTTGGGACAAGGTATGAGTGTATCTATAGGTGCTGCATTGGCTAAAAGACACAACGGAGATAATGGTATCGTATACTCTTTGAGTGGAGATGGTGAATTGAACGAAGGGCAAAACTGGGAAGCAATCATGTCTGCTCCTAATTTTGGATTGAACAACTATATCGCTACGATTGACTGGAACGGTCAGCAAATAGATGGCCCAACAAAAGAAGTAATGGATCTGGGCGATCTTGAGGCTAAATTCAAAGCTTTCAAATGGCAGGTTTTGGTTATAGAGAAAGGAAACGATATTTCCTCTATCATCAAAGCGTTGGGAGAAGCTAAAAAATTGTTGGTAAACAACTTACCTGTGGCAATCTTGATGAAAAGCCAAATGGGCTACGGTGTAGACTACATGGTTGGCCACCACGAATGGCATGGTAAAGCACCTAACGACGAACAGTTGGCTAGTGCATTGAATCAATTGCACAATGTTGGCGATTTTAAAGATTATTAGTCTTTTGAATATATTACAATGTAAAAAGGAGGCAATTTTGCCTCCTTTTCTATTTCTGATATATTTATTCTAAGAAACTGGCTCTAGGTATTGGGAATAGGCATAGCCTTCTTCACCGTCATTGTCCTTCACTAACCACCATTGGTCGTTAGCTTTGCTCAAGAGTGTGATAGTGTCGCCGTGTGCCGCTTTTCCAACAATTGGTTGGTCTGTGCCCGGCCCTTTTCGGATATTCAAATTAGACTCTTTTGTTACTACTTTTACTTTGCCACCGTCAACCGCGTTGCCTACATTGACATCCAATATCAAATCTCCAGCACGGAAATCAGGATCAATGGTATTGTAAGTTGCCCAAAGTTGATTTTTAACATCTGCGGAAGGTGCTTCCCCTGAAATGTATAGAATGTTGTCCTGTTCTTTAATATTGAGATTGTTGACGCCAGCACTGGTGGCCTCGCTTATTAATTGTTGGTATTTATCTTGTAACGCCATCGTTTGAGGTTTTTAAATTATTTAATGGTTAGCTTGCCTTTTTCGATTTGTTTAGGCTTAGTAGAAGATACATTTTGCATCAATTTAGGAAGATCAGCACGTTGAATCTCGCCAGTCAATGTAACAATACCGTCTTTAACTTCTGCTTTTACGCCTGCAAAATCTTTGGTGGCGTCCTTAACCGCTCCAATCAATGTACTGTCAGCATTGATGATTGGAGCATTGGAAGTAGGCGCTGCAACTGTTTCAGTAGGTGCATTTACCGTAATGTTGTTAGCGACTGATTCGACACCTTTTACTGCTTTGGCATCTGTTTCGGCAGTCGCTTTCGCTCCATCGGAATCTGTTGTTCCTGCAAGTGTAACCGCAGCCTTTTGGACGTCAACGGTTACCGCTTCCAAACCTTGTTCGGTTTTTAGCTTTGCTTCGATTTCGGATTTGATTTTGGCATCGTTGGGTTTACAAGAAACCATCCCTAAGGTTACAACAGTAGCCATTAGAAGAGGTGCTCTAAAAATGTTCATGGTTTTTTGGTTTTTCTTTTTATGATTAGAACTATTGGATTACTAAATTATTCTTTTTTGGGAAATAGTAAATAAAATTTTGTGCCAAAAAAAATATTGAATAAAAACTGATTACTTATGACCAAAAAGAGGTTGCCATTAATGGCAACCTCTTGAAGTAGAATCTATAGAAAATATTAAAATTTAGCACTGTTAAGATGTACATCCACTAAGATACCGTCTTGAGCCTTCAGGTTATATTGGAAGTTTTCTTTTGCTTTAAACTTAATTTGGAACAAAGTCATGCTTCCTTCCAAAGATTCCTGATCTCCAATATTGACAAAAGTCGGATAGAGGGCCTTTTGCCTATTACTATGTAAACGGTCATAGGTCATGCCTTCCATAAATTTCATGTTGATAGGGACAATGCCTTCGTATTCCAATTTTGCAGCATCGTATGGTATTGCAAAACTGAGTGCATTGACTGCTTTAAGATCAACGCCTTTGACAGTAATGATCAATTGCTCCCCTTTTTTGACATCTATTGTGCTTGGTTCCAATTCTATCTTACCTGATACGGTATCTTTTTTGGAAAGGTCGGCACCTCCGTCTAATCTAGTCGCTACATTAGAAATGTCATAAGCGTCAATTAGATTATTTTGATTAAGATCTCCTTTGCTGATATATCCTTCAAAATCGCCATCTCCTTTTCTTAGTCCTGTATAGTTGATGTAAGAAGTGAGATCGTTGATATCTATCTGATGGTCATTATTGATATCCCCTGGAATGTAACTTTCAGTTCCTGGGACTTTGAAGATATATAGTTCTCTACCCGAACCAAATCCTCCAATACCTTCCTTAACTTCAATTTTGATATAGCGCGCAGATGGGTGTGTCGCAAAGTCGAATACTTTGTTGGTTCCACTATTTTCCCAATTAAAGTCGTCTGCTTTTGTCCAATTCTTTTTGTCTGTACTATAAAATACTGATCCCTTACGCCATATACCATTGCCACGCTCTCTTGGAAGATATTCCATTTTGTCTAATTGGTTGGTAGAATGTAGGTCAATGACTATGTCAAATGGTGTGGCTTTGATTTCCCATTTCGTATGCCACATATCAGTTTCATCAAGATTAAATAGATTGCCAATACCATTTCCACCTTGACTAAGAACAGATGCCTGAGCTGTGATGCCTTTTATGGCGTATTCCAACGGATTATTTTTGGTCTTTGCGGTCAATGATACCCATTCGGAATTTCCGGTTTTGTTGACTGAGCGAATTTTGAAACTATAGTTTTTTTCCGGTGTGAGATCGTCTAGTTGAAAAGCATTTTGTTGAATAGTACTATATAGTTGTCCGTCAAATAGTATTTCGTAATAATCTGCATTCGCTGCCTTATTCCATGACGGCGTTAAGGAATACGCTGTTGCATTTGAATCGGCAACTTGCACATTGCCAGGCGCACTTAATTTGCCTAGAGAATGTTTCAAATTGTTGTTTGTTGTGAATTTAAAACCTTTTATAGTTAATGTTGTGGAAGTCTTTGTAATGTCAAAGGGTGCAGTTTTAATTAATAGTTGAGGATTCTTAATCATTTTGACACTATCAAAATCACTACCTTTTGTGGAAAATTGATTGAGGTTGGGAGATGCATCATAGTAATACACGTTTTGGCTGTTGTCAAATGCCTCCTTACTGGTGACTTCCTTAAGAGGGATATTGGTTTCGTTTCTTTTCAAAGAGACAGAAGTTGGTTTTTGTGTAACGTTCACCACAAATTGTGTTGATTTGTTTTTTTCGAAACCGTTGAAACTACCTTTTGATGTATTGACTTTTATAGTTGCTATATTATTGATCACATTAGATTCTATCAAAGTAGTTACACTTTCTCCGTTTTTGTATTTTTCGGTAGTTCCGTCGTCGTCATATTCCAAGAATGAAGTTTTTCCAAATGGATATAATTCGTATATTCTTAATGATTTATTTATTTGTTTGGTATTATTGTTGGCATTGGACATGGGAATGATGGCTCCATTTTTGACAAATACGGGCAATTTCCATATAGGCGCACCAAAGTCATTAATCAGTCGCCCTCCCTCGTAAGTACTTCCTGTAAAATAATCGATCCAAGTCCCTTTTGGTAAATAGATATTATTGCGAATATCATCTCCGTTGACATTAGACTTGGTTGATTTGTATATTGGCGCAACTAGGAAAGATGGGCCATACAAGTATTGATATTGAGTTGATTTACCCAATGTGTAACTATTGGTCTCATCCAAAAACATCGCCCGGATAATAGGCATGCCATCTGTGGCTTGCTTTGCTATACTATAGGTGTAAGGTAGTAATTGCGATTTTAATTTTAAGTAAATACGATTGATAGATGTTGCAGGTTCTCCTAGTGCATAAGGATATTTTTCATTAGAACCCCATCCATCCATATTGAGTTGCATAGGCGTAAACGTCTTCCATTGGAAATCACGTATGTTAATGGCTGGAACCTTACCTCCAAAAATACCATCCATGTCGGATGTTATGTTGGGTTGTCCAGACAAACCAGATCCAATGTATGTTGGAATATGAAAACGAATATATTCCCATTTGCCGCCGGTCTGGTCTCCACTCCAAATGCTGGCATAACGCTGTGTGCCGGCCCATCCATCCAATGAAATGATAAATGGTCTCGCATCGTTTCCGTATTTGGGCATAATATGCGCTGCGTCCGCAACGCCATTTAAACCAAATGAATAACCAGGGCCAACCCAAGCGACATCCGTCTTCAACACGCGGACGCCTGCTATACCAACTTCTTTTTCGATATCCCTTTGCAACAATGCGGCAATACCATCTTTGGGATGTAAGTCTGATTGTGTCCACAAGCCTATTTGTACACCGTGATCACGAGCGTAGTCTCCAAAAGATTTTAGGTTTTGTATATTGCTGTCCAAAGTGGATGTCTGTCCATATCCGGCGCCATAACCATCATTCGGCAATATCCATCCTAGAGGGAGATCGTGTGCTGCATATCGATCAATTACCCCGCGAGCGGAAAATTGATAATTATTTTTTTCTCCGTTAAGTGATTCTTTGATGCCGATATGGTCTTTGCCAAATTCCTTGTAACGTTTGCCATCCTCAAACAAAATACCCGTGCTATCTTGCTTCCACACATCACGATTGTAAGCGTTAAGATGCCCTTCGTAAAAACCAAATTTTGGGAGGAGTATGGGATTGCCTGTCAGCTGATAAAAGTCATTCAGTAATGCAACTGGTTTTTCGTCAATCATGAAAAACAAATCGAGATAGTTCGTTTCGTGCGTCAAAGTAACGATACCATTTTCCTTTGCACCAAAATCGTATTTACCTCTTTGAAAAGTGTACCACATCATGCCATATCCGTCTGTAGACCAATAAAAAGGCGTCGGTGAAGCAACGCCACCATCCGTCCAACTATTTTGATTTTCGATGGAAATGCTTTTCCCTTTATGCGAAAAGCGACCATTCTGTACGCCTCCTCCATAGAAATATTCTGATGGGTTTTCTTTGAGTTGAAGTGTGGCACTACGTCTTTCAAAACGTATAGGATGTAGGGAAGTCAATACATTTTTATTGCTTTTAAGGTTGGTGATTTGAAACGTAGTATTTTTTTTATCGAATACTATGGCAATTTCTTTAGACTTAATGAGTACTTGTTTTTCTGATGTTTCGGTAACTATCAGTGAATTGACTTTTTTTCGAGGATTGTTGACGAGTATTTGGGCAGTGGGCGTTGAGGCAGGATCCCTGAATGTACTGTCTTGTGCATCTTGCATCATCCGAAAAATATTGTCACCATAAAAGTCGACTAAAATATGTTGCTTGTTGGATAGTCTTAGTTCAATAGTGGTAGCATTTAGCTTTTTCACATTCACTATCCCAGCAGAATCAGTAGCAGTTTTTATTCCCGTAGTTTGGGACCAGGATGATTCTGTTAGTAAGCATAAAGAGAAGAATAAAAAGAAATTTTTAACTGTTAAAAGAGATTTCATAAATCTAGTTTTTACCAATAATGGAGAATTGTAAAAATAAAAGACAATCATGGCTTATAGGTCAATTTTGGAAACGATTGTGTAACAAATTAAGTGATGAATATTTATTGTCATGTTAAAATTCGGAGCACTTTATCATAGATACCCTATTGGCACAGATATTGAAACCTGCATATAAAAACAATAAACATGAAAAACTTAAAGAGAATACTTGCATTCAGTTTCTTGATGCTATTAGTAGTTGGTGTTAATGCTCAAACCAAAAAACAAAAACGTATCATTGACGATGCGGTCAAAGCAAAAGCTACCTTATTGGAAAAAGATGAAGGTTTGAAAAAGTTTTTCAATGATGCTGCAGGTTATGTGATTTTTCCTAATGTGGGTAAGGGCGGTTTAATTATTGGCGGTGCTTCCGGTAACGGTGCTGTCTATGAAAAAGGTAAACTAGTTGGCATGGCTGATCTTAAAAAGGTCAATATTGGACTACAAGCCGGAGGACAAGCAATCATAGAAGTTATATTTTTCGAAACTGAAAAAGAGCTTAAAAACTTTCAACAAAGCAATTATGAGTTTGCTGCGGATGCATCAGCCGTAGCGTTGAAAACTGGAGTGGCGGTTAATGCCCAATATAAAGAAGGTGTTGCGGTATTTGCTTTACCAAAAGCTGGATTGATGGCGGATGCTTCCGTAGGTGGACAAAAATTTACCTACAATCCACTATAGTTTGTAGTTGACTTGAAAGTCATTATGATAACCCGTTGTGTATTTAAGAAAGAAATCTAAATGCACGACGGGTTTTGCATTTAAACTAGAATTCCACTAAAAAATAGTTAACAATCTTAATGAGTCTATTTAGAGGGCATTTTTGTCTTAACTTGGACGTAACGATAAAAATGCCAAACTATGTCCAATCCTTTTTCCAAGATTAAGAACATCATACAATTAGCTAAAAGTGTTGACTTTAACAAACTGGATGCCATTTCAAAAAAGGTAGATTTGCCTAAGCTGATGGACCAGTTTGCCAATATGAGTGATGCCCAACTTAAAGGTATGGCAAAAATGCTGGGTTCTTCAGGTAAGAAAAAAGAGTTGCCCCTTATAAACGGAGATTTCTACGAGCTTAATCTTCGCTTGACGGACGAGCAAAAAGCGATTCAACTGCGTGTTCGTGATTTTATGGAAAAAGAAGCTAAACCTATAGTGAACAACTATTGGTTACATGACGAATTTCCATTTGAACTTATACCTAAATTTCGAGAGCTAAACCTTTGTGGTATTACCTATGACGGTTACGGCTGCCCCAATCTTCCTTTTTTAATGGAAGGTGTAGTCGCTATGGAAATAGCTAGAGTTGACGCGTCTTTAGCCACATTTTTCGGTGTGCAGTCTGGATTAGCAATGGGTTCCATCTACATTTGCGGTTCAGAAGAACAAAAGTCAAAATGGTTGCCACAAATGCAGAAATTTGAAAAAATAGGAGCATTTGGATTAACTGAGCCCGAAGTCGGTTCAGGTGCAGCCGGTGGTTTAACTGCAACTTGCAAACGAACAGAGGATGGATGGTTGCTAAATGGTCAGAAAAAATGGATTGGTAACGCAACATTTGCCGATTTAATTATTATTTGGGCAAGAGATGTTGACGATGGACAAGTAAAAGGATTTATAGTTGAAAAAGATAATCCCGGATTTTCTGTTGAAAAAATCAAGGGGAAAATGGCATTGCGTATCGTGCAAAATGGATTGATTACTTTAAGCAATTGTCTTATCACAGAAGAAAACAGATTAGCGAATGCTAATTCATTCAAAGATACCGCTAAGGTCTTACAAATGACTAGAGCTGGTGTTGCGTGGATGGCCGTTGGTTGCGCACAAGGTGCTTATGAAAATGCTCTCAACTATACACGAACAAGAAAACAATTTGGAAAGCCTATTGCTTCTTTTCAATTGATACAAGGTCACTTGGTGGAAATGTTGTCTAATCTTACAGCTATGCAAACGATGGTTTTTCGCTTGTCTGAATTGCAGGATCAAGGTTTGTTGAAGGACGAGCATGCTTCTATTGCCAAAGTGTTCTGTACATTAAGGACTAGAGATATCGTCTCGCAAGCGAGAGAAGTCATGGGAGGTAACGGAATTCTTTTGGAATACGATGTTGCTAGATTCTTGGCAGACGCTGAAGCTATATATTCTTATGAAGGAACAAAAGAAATCAATTCACTTATAGTTGGTCGTGCGATTACTGGTTTTAGTGCATTTGTCTAACCCTTATTGGATTATTCAGCACTTTTTAACACTATACGAAAAGTTGTACCCTTGCCGACTTCACTGTTTAGTACATAGATTTTCCCTTGATGGTATTCTTCGACTATACGTTTTGTAAGAGCGAGCCCTAAGCCCCAACCTCTCTTTTTGGTGGTGAATCCCGGTTCGAATACCTTCTTAAGTTGATCGTGTGCTATGCCTTTTCCCGTATCCGAAATGTCCATAACGACATTTTGTTCTTCTTGCTTTACTTTTATAGTGATGTTTCCTTTTCCGTTCATGGCGTCGAGTGCATTTTTTAGAAGGTTCTCTATTACCCAATCGAACAATGGTGCGGATATTTTTACATAAAAAATTGGTTGAGTATATTGACTGTCGATCTTAACTTTTTCTCCGGCACGGCGGCGCATATAGTGGACCATTTCGTCAATCTGGGGAACAATGTCTTTTCTTTCCAATACGGGACTACTTCCTATTTTTCCAAATCTATCCGAAATCAGCATTAACCGACCTAGGTCCTTTTGCAATTCTGGAATGATGGTCGCGTTTTCTGGATATTCTTTTAAAAGTTCAACCCAACCCTCCAAACTAGAAATGGGCGTGCCAAGCTGATGGGCAGTCTCTTTGGCCATTCCAACCCATAATAGGTTTTGTGTGTTTCTGTTTCTGGCTCTTTGAACCATCAACAAAAATGCAAAAAACAAAAGTACCACTACTAATTGCGCCAAGGGAAAATATCGCAATTGCTGTTGTAGCTTGCTTTCGCCATAATAGTATTTATTCTCCACTAAGGGTTTTAATTGTATGGGAACTACAATGGGTTGGTTTTGACGTTTAAAAGATGCCAGTTCCCTTTTTAAGAAAAAGGAATCTTTTCCTATAGTCGCACTATCGAGATTTTTATAATTTCCAGTAGGTTGATCGTGTTCATCAGTTTCGATTATAGGAATGTCTGTATTGGAAGAAGAAATGAAAATAGCCAATCCCAGACCTTCTTGATCATTCCCTTTGGACTGAGAGAGATACGATTGTGAGCGAGCCCATATTTCCACCTTTTGCTTCTCTACCAACGCTAACTGATTGGACAAATAACGCGAATAGAAACCGCTGGCTACCACAACAAGTAGCGCAATAAGTATAAATATTTTCCTTCCTGTGATTCCTTCTTGGAACATGGAAACAAAGATAAAGAAGAACTGCCGCTCTAGAGCGGCAGTCTGTATAAGTTATTTTGTTAGGTCGAAAGTCAGTTTTCGGGTTTCTCCACTTCCTGTAAACAACCAGTATTGGAAATTAGCTTTCAATTTTTGCAACCAAGGATCATCCTCGTCACGTCCAAGGTTGTAACATTCCGCTTTTTCGATTTTGAATCGGATTAACAATACTTGACGCTCTGCCAGGGATTGCGGCACATTGCCAAATACAAAATCGGGCGCTTCCATCTCTGGAATGATCTGGGCCGGACCAAAAACAGTAATACGTGTACTTTTTTCCTTATTGAAATAATCCAAACGGCTGTAAAAGTCTGTTACGTATATCGGCGTTACATTTTTCTGACAAGAACTAAAAAACCAAATGTTGCCATTAACATCTACTCTCAATGTGGAGATGACGTTATTGGGCAGCAACAATTGATCTGCCTCAGCTTTGAAGATAGCAGAATTGATTTCCATGATTTTCTTTCCCAAAAAGGAAAAGTCTGGGTCCGTGTGTAAAGATTCTGTCATAGGGTAACTTAATACTGTTTACAAAGATAAATCCTCTTGCGTTATATTTTTCAAAAAATTACTAACAAACATTATTATAATAGTAGCTACACCTCTAAGATAGGCTGTTTGAAATCATGGTAAAACAAAAATTTCCAATGTTCCTCTTGTCCCTGAGCCCACCATTCTTTTCTCCATGTCGCCGCCTTTCTTCCATCATAGTCATATTTCCCCACAATACTGTGCTTCATCTGAAATAATAGTGGCGCAACATCCGCGCCAAAAAAAACTTTTTGGTCGGGGCCTTCTATGTTTATCGCTTGGTGATAAGGAGTGTGGCCTCCGGTAACGAAATAGGAAATTTCGTCAGAAATGTCGCCATCGCCATTGAGCAATTGCACATTTGGTTGATTAGCAAGACCAGACAATACAGATTTATTAAAAGAAGGGGTGGACGAACCTAAAGCGTATGCCATCTCTTTTTCCTGAAAAAAAAGTTTTGCCTTTGGAAAATGGAAATAAAAATTTTCTTTTTCGTCCAATGTTCCTAAGCCTGCAATATGATCCTTGTGAAGATGCGACAGTATTACCATAGAGATGTCGTCAGCACTATATCCTAGTGCCGCTAGATTCTTTAGTAATATGGACTGTCCGTTTTCATCCTTAGTACCTAATCCTCCATCCAATAAAACAATATCAGAAGATGTCACCACAAGAAAAGGTGATACTGCCAATACTTGGCTCCCGTGTGGTAGCATAGCAAAATCATCTTTTTCCGGATTAAAAGGGGTAAATTTTTTGGTATTGTCCACTGCAAAAATCCCGTCTATCAACGCATGCGTCTTCACTGCTCATGTTTTTATTCAGGTTGCAAAAGTACGCAGATTTGCGATTCTTTATGTTCGTTTTGAAAAGTTGGATGTATGTTTAACCTGCCGTTACGACCTTGTCAAAAGTCAACTTGCCATTTTTGAAATCGAAAAGATAGGCGTGAGTCGTTTCTGTGACGTATTCTCTTGGGTAGATTGATTTCCCTTGGCCAACTTCAGAAATGCCTTTTATCCCGAATTCAAATATTGCCTTGTTGCCGTTAACCCGCAAGGAATATGACTTAATGATATCGCCGTTATCTTTAGTGATACTATATAATCCATCGTTTCTAAGCCAATGAAGATCTCCAATATATACTTCGTCCACGATGGTTTTGATCAAGTCGTCTGCACCATCCAAATTGTAGGAAAATTGGTTTTTGAGTTGTTGTTTGTCGTTTGCTTTAAGTAGTGCCTTAAACTTTTTAAGTTCCTCAACCATTTTTTCACGTTGCTCTTTCAGTTCCTTGTTCTTTGAGAGAAGCAGTCTTATGTTTTGGTTTTCAATATCGTTGTATTGGATGCTTTCGTTTGACTTTGCTGGTTTATACCAATCTGTATTGGAATAATAGGCGTCAATATTGGAATCGTGAAATACATATCCTTTCCTAGCAAAAAGATCGTTAGTCAAAAACTGGATTTCATCCAAGCTTAGGTTTTGAATCTGGTCGTTGGATATCGTATTGGTAGAGCAAGTAGCACAATCCTTTAATGTTTGAGCGGAACTTCCAATACACATGGTTGCAAAGAATATACTTAAGATGTTTTTCATACTGAGCTTCTTTCGTAAAAAAGGTGGTGTTGTTGCATTTGGATTCTGATTCTTGCCAATATGCTCCAAGTTTGTGTAAACCTCTCCCTAACCCTCCCCTTCAAGGGGAGGGAATAAGGGTGGGGAAAACTTCAACATTTTATTTCATTATTTAAAATAATATGAATGCCTTGCTTGTGAAGTTAAAGGTTTTTATCCAATTTTTTGATCGGTTTAAGTCAATAATAGAACCAAGACCATGAAAGATATTCGTAACTTGCTTATCCTATGCAATTCAAATTACATTCTGAATATAAGCCAGCGGGAGACCAGCCGAAAGCCATCCAGCAGTTGACGGAAGGAATCCAAAACGGGGAACGGTTCCAGACTTTATTGGGTGTTACGGGTTCGGGTAAGACATTTACCATGGCCAATGTCATTCAAAACCTACAGCGTCCAACTTTAATATTGACGCACAACAAGACATTGGTTGCGCAGCTGTACGGAGAATTCAAACAGTTTTTTCCTGAAAATGCGGTTGGTTATTATGTAAGTTATTATGATTACTATCAACCAGAGGCATACATGCCGGTCAGCAATACCTATATTGAAAAAGACTTGAGCATCAACGAAGAGTTGGACAAATTACGCCTGCAAGCAACGGCCGAACTATTGACAGGACGAAGAGATATTGTTGTTGTTGCTAGTGTGAGCTGTATTTATGGTATCGGAAACCCAACGGAATTTGAAAACGGCATCGTGCGTATTCAAAAAGGACAGACGATTTCCCGTCAGGGATTTTTGCATTCTTTGGTCAATTCGCTTTATTCACGGACACAGATCGATTTCAAAAGAGGAACATTTCGGGTGAAAGGCGATACGATCGATATTAATTTGCCTTATGTGGACTACGGTTATCGTATCAGTTTTTTCGGAGATGAAATCGAGGATATTGAAACCATCGATATTGTAACCAATAAGCGAATGGCTAAACTGGACAACGTAGCTATTTTTCCTGCTAATCTCTATCTCGCGCCCAAAGACATGATGCAACAAATCATTGAAGAGATTCAAGATGAGATGATGGCTCAAGTAGATTATTTCAATAGCACGAACCATCCATTGGAAGCGCAAAGAATCAAAGAAAGGACCGAATATGATCTTGAAATGATCCGAGAGCTTGGCTATTGCAATGGTATTGAAAATTATTCGCGCTTCTTTGACCGAAGAGCGCCAGGCACAAGACCGTTTTGCTTGTTGGATTATTTTCCCAAAGATTTTCTCATTATGATTGACGAAAGCCATCAGACAATACCGCAGATTGCCGGTATGTATGGTGGCGACCGTAGTAGAAAGTTGACATTGGTAGAATACGGTTTTCGTTTGCCGAGTGCTATTGACAACCGTCCATTGAGTTTCAACGAATTTGAAAGTCTGACAGACCAAACTGTTTTTGTAAGCGCCACTCCTGGAAATTATGAACTTGAAAAATCAGAAGGCATCATTGTTGAGCAAGTTGTAAGACCGACAGGACTGCTTGATCCTCCCATAGAAGTTCGCCCAAGTGCCAATCAGATTGATGATCTTTTGGATGAAATAGACAAAAGAGTCAAGAAAAATGACCGTGTATTGGTGACCACATTGACTAAACGTATGGCAGAAGAAATGGACAAATACCTTCATCGTATCAATATTAATTCTCGATACATCCACAGTGACATCGATACACTGGAGCGTGTGGAAATATTAAGGCAGTTGCGTCTTGGAGAGATTGATGTATTGGTAGGCGTTAATCTTTTGAGAGAAGGTTTGGATTTGCCAGAAGTGTCATTGGTTGCGGTTTTGGATGCGGACAAAGAAGGTTTTTTGCGTAATGAAAAATCCTTGACACAAACGGCAGGGAGAGCCGCACGAAACGTCAATGGTTTGGTTATTTTTTATGCGGACAAAATGACTGACAGCATGCAAAAAACTATTGACGAGACTAATCGCAGACGTGCTATCCAGATCGCATTCAACGAAGCTAATCATATTACACCAAAAACAGTATCCAAAAGCAAGGAACAAGTATTTGCCCAAACTTCGGTATTGGACATCAAAGGTTTTGACGAGAGAAGTGTATTGGCTATCAAGGACGATCAGGATATTGTTTCGCAGGCTATGGTGGCGGAAGAAGAAGCT
>QFOI01000406.1 GCA_003241175.1 Pseudopedobacter saltans | reverse complement strand
ACCTCCTTTTCGGACTGCGAGAATAAGATTTTGGTTGGTGACGTGTAAGTAGTCTAGATAAAATTGAACATCTCTATGCTCTAATACATTTTCCTTTACTAATTCAAGAAAATGAAAATATATATTTGGAGCTTTTGTGTGTTCAAATTTTAAATTCAACGGTTCTTGGCTAGATAATGTTTCAGCCGTTTCTAATAACAAAAGAAATATGGACGCTTGTATTATCGCTTCTTCGTACTTAGCTTGCGAATAACTTTTTGCTTCAATATGATCTAATAGTTTAATAATTTTGTCTGAATCGGTTTTAGTAGTTTTTACTTGGCGAGATTTTCCATCTATCGCAGAAAAAAGCCTGTCCAAAATAAATGGATCAGCAAAATGTTTTAGTAAGAATTTTTTTTCGAAAAAAAGTATTTTGAATTTTAACTCGGCATCATAATCTTTTAGTTTAACGAGTGCTGGAGAATTGATGAGCAGTATTGTACCTTTTTCAACTAGTATATAATCTTCTTCAACTTTTATATTTATATGACCATTTGTACATATTGCAAAGATGCAATAATCAATTCTCAGAGATTGCTTAGATACTGTAGTTAAATCTAAGTCGGAAGAAACATAATATGGCTTAGCCCAGCTAATACCGAAATCAGATAGTGTATCCTGAATTTTTCTGTTTTTTTTCCGCATGAAACTTAGAAGTAGGCCGATTAAATATTACAAATGTAAAAAAAATAGGCACCCATTAGAACTTTTTTAATGCACTACATCGTTTATTATAAAATCGAAAATATCAACATTAAACCACGCAATTAAAAAAAGAATCATAACTGCCTCTATCTTATTCTCTTTTACAACTGGGGTTGCACGCAATCCAATGCCTAAAGGATCATTGCCCAAAAAATACCTTATGTCTGTCATGTTCGAATTAGGAACATGCACATCAAGAATTTCTATTAAGGCTGTAAAACCAGTATGGATAAAGAAATACAAGGAGGTTATTACAGATTCAGCTATGACTCAAAAAGGTTTGCTTGGGCACATAAAATGAAGGATAAATAGAACCTTTTGATAGATCCTATTTATTTCAATTTTAGCTAGAAGTATCATTATTACCAAAACTAAAATTAATTTTTAGCATTTATATTTTCATATTTTTTTATGATAATTACTTCAGGTCATCAATAAATTCATCAACTTTGGTCTCATCAGTTGCCCATGAGGTAATTAAGCGGATTGCGGATTGGTTAGCATCAATAGTTTTCCACACATAGAAATCATACTTTTCACTGAGCTTTTTAATTATTTCATTGGGCAGGATAGGGAAAATCTGATTGGTTGTTGATCTGGTAAGAAAAAAATATCCCTTTTCTTCCATTGCTTGTGCTAGTTTCATTGCCATAGTATTGGCATACTTTGCCAAAGTAAAATATAAATTATCCTGAAACAACTCCATGAACTGAATACCAAGTAACCTACCCTTTGCTAATAGCGCCCCTTTTTGTTTGAGCACATAGTCAAATTCAGGTGCGATCTCATGATTTTTGAAAATAACGGCTTCTCCCAACAAAGCACCGTTTTTTGTACCTCCGATGTAAAATACGTCTGTAAAAGTGGCTATATCAGAGAGCATTAGGTCATTATTTTCAGCTGTTAATGCGTGTCCCAATCTTGCGCCATCCATAAATAAATACAAATCTTTTGATTTGCAATATGCTGACAGTTCCTGCAATTCGTTTTTTTGATAAATCGTTCCTATTTCTGTGGAGTTTGATATGTAAACCATTTTGGGTTTGACTACGTGCGGCCTAAGTGCATAGGCTTTTAGTACATCTTCAATATGAGAAGGTCTTAGCTTTCCATCAGAGGTTTCGACAGTAATAACACGGTGGCCGGTCGCCTCAATCGCACCGGTTTCATTTGCATAAATATGGCCTGTTTTAGCACTGATAACAGCTTCGTGAACACGTAAAAGTGTTGCGATCACTATTAGGTTGGTTTGGGTACCTCCAGATAGAAAATATATAGAAGCGTTCTCATTATTTGTCAGCTTTTTTAAAATTTCTTTTGCTTGCTGAGAATAGGCATCCTCGCCATATCCTTGTTGCTGTGTAAGATTGGTTTCAATAAGCTTATTGAGAATATTGATATGAGCCCCTTGGGAATAATCATTTTTAAAACTATACATAATTCTGTCTATTAATGTGATGCAAAATTAGATAGAGCATAAAATGTAAAATAGTATATTATTAACCTTTGGATATTAAGTTAACTTTTTCTAATGATTTTTCTGAATTGGTGTGGCGTAATTCCAAATTTAGCTTTGAATGTCTTAAGAAAATGGCTTTCGTCTGAAAACCCACAGGTATAGGCTATTTCTGCATTGTTCATTGATTGGGATTGCAGAATTGCCGTAGCCCTTTCTATTTTTTTCTCCCTCATATATTCGCCAAAACCAAGATTAAAATACTCGGGAAATTTTCTCGACAAATAAACGGGATGCAAATTGAGTTCCGTAGCCAATCCATTTAATGACAAATTTTCATATTTTTCATCATTAATAATTTCCACCGCCTTTTTTATCCACGTGGGTTTAATTTTATTCTCATTTTCCTGAAATCGGACTATTTCTGAAAATGCTTGTAAAACAAGGCTGTCCACAGCAATTTCGGTTGCATTGTCTCTTATGGAAGTTTCGATGTAAAGCTTGCTGAAAACCTTTTTTAGTGTTGGTTCTTTTAATTCAATGCTTCCTTCTACGATATTTTGTGGAACATCGTATTTCTTAAACCAAGTTGGTGTGAGTTCTACGTGAAAAAAATCAAATTCTTTATCAATCTTTTCATTATAATGTGGTTCTTGGCTGTGATGGAAAAGCAGTGTACCTGGAGAGATGTTTAAAGTTTTCTGTTTGGTAACTTCATTCAAAAAACCGCTAATGTTATATAAGAAGTAAGCATTCTCGTGGTAATGCCAAGGTATTTCAAATGACGGAAATACAGTTGCTTTGTTAAAAATTATTTCGTTAACAACTAACTGGTCTTTGTTTTCACCAAAATGTTTTCCTTGTTCTATAATATTCATATCCGAGAATAAAACTACAAAAATGTTTTAACTAGCAAAACAATATGTAGCACAACTTCGAAATGCAAATTGTAAAAGATTTTGACAGTCGATGTAATAATTTGTAAACATAAAATTCAAACTATCTATTTATTAAGCTATATAAATCACTGTGTTATAAGATTAACTTTTTCAATTTTTGCGTTTAACGAAAAGAATTTTATCCTTTTGTTTTTCTGATATTAATAAACAAGAAGCCGCTGTATAAGATAATACTGGAATTTCTCCCAAGTAATAATTTAATTGGTCCTTTTTGTAAAATTCTTATACAGGCGACATTCAAAGTAATATAGACATGTTACTAATATCCGAAAATAGTTTTAAGATCTACA
>QFOI01000034.1 GCA_003241175.1 Pseudopedobacter saltans | reverse complement strand
GACCAAATTCCCAGCAACCGCTCCCGCAACTAATAGAAATGCCCCTCCACTCCAGTCACCCTCGACAGCATATTCTATTGTACCTTCGGATGAAACAGTACTATTATCAAAAACGAAATGTTCATAATTGTCGTTATATGGAACTTTCAAACCAAAATCAGACATCACTTTTAATGTAAGATCTACATAGGGTTTACTTTTAAGATTGGTTACCGTTATAGTTACATTTTTAGCATCAAGTGCAGCATAAGCCAACAATAATCCAGTCAAATATTGCGAGCTCAAAGAACCATCAACTATAATATCTTTTGGAACCAAAGGTCCTCGAATTTCCAATGGAAGCTTTCCAGCATTAGAAGAAATTTTTACACCAAGTTGAGGTAAAACTTCATCAAAAAAATTCATTGGCCTTGTAAGCAAACTGCCTTCACCTGTTATGTGAATAACACTATCCAAAGTCGCCGCAATCGGTGTAAACATACGAATCCCCAACCCACTTTCTCCAAAATGTATGTCAAGTTTTGGTTGGATTTTTACAGAGGAACTATCAATCAAAATGGAGTCATCCTCCTGTTCCTTAACTAATGCACCTAATCTTTGGATTACACCTTTAGAGGCAATATCATCATTGGATATTCCAGGGTTAAGCACTATACTTTGGCCATGTCTAACCAGTGCAGCTGCACACGCTCGCTGCATGGAACTTTTAGATGCAGGGGCCACTATATTTCCAGAGACATTACTAGGTGAAACTATAACTTCGTGAGGAATATTGAACATATCTTTACTACCCATTTCTTTTAGTCGTCTAATCTTTTCTTCCCAATGATTCTACCACTGGTGCTATTTCATCAATTGTCAAAGGTTTATAAATTGCTTTGCCAATTCTTTCCAATAAAACATAGTTGATGATATCACGTACTCGTTTTTTGTCAGAAAGCATATTCTTTAATGCCAATGCTGCATCATAATCATAGTAAGCTGGAAGACCATATTGCTCAATTACTTTTACCAAACGTTCCGATTGCTTAAAGCCTAGTATTGATTTGGACAAATAAGCAGCGACGACCATTCCAATACTTACAGCATAGCCATGTGGCAATTCGTAAGTATTCTCTATGGCATGTCCTAGTGTATGGCCAAAATTCAATAGCTTACGATCTCCTTGTTCGAAAGTATCCTCCTGCACCACTTTCGCTTTTAACATGGCATTACGCATGATAAGTTTTCCGAGAAGATCTTTATTTTTCTTGAAAGTTTTAATGGTATTGGATTCCAACAATTTGAACATAGTCAAATCCTTAATAGCCGCATGCTTGATAATTTCGGCAAAGCCGTTTACCCATTGTATTTCAGGTAAGGTTTTCAACAACGTATAGTCGTACAATAAAAAAGAAGGTTGTTTGAATGTTCCCACCATATTTTTGTAAATACCAACATCCACTCCATTCTTTCCACCGATACTTGCATCCACCATTCCTAAAATAGTAGTCGGGACAAAACCTACACTGATTCCGCGCATATATATTGCAGCAACATAACCTGCAATATCAGTCACCACTCCACCACCAAGACCAACGATTGTAGATTTTCTATCCGCACCAAGTTCGACAAGTTGTGCGATGATATCATCGACCGTTTTGGAATGTTTATGTTGCTCACCTGCCGGGATAGTAATAATATTCCAATTTTTGAGCTTCTTACTCAAAATAGGACCAACTATACTATCCGTTACAATGAAACTATTGCCTTTGTCGACAATAGTTTCCAATAACGTCAATGATTCATCAAAATAAAAAACCGTCGAACCAGAAGGATATTTGATTATTTTCTTCACTATCTATAAATGAATTGAACTAAACAGACTTATTTTTCCGAATTCATCACATCGTTCTGATGATTGATGCTTTCAATATGAACAGCTTCCAAATAAGAGGCAATAAATTCTTTGCTTAAACCTAACTTTTCGGATTTTGCTTGATACTTTTCAATAATTTCATTCCAACGAGAAGCTTGAAGAGCAGTCATGTCGTGATCTTTTTTGTATTGACCTATTTTATCTGCGATTTTCATACGTTGGCTCAACACTTGGAAAAGTTCATCATCCAAATGGTTGATTTGTTGACGATATTTTTCTAGTTCTTGATCATTTTTTACATCATCTTGTTTAGGCCATACCAAACTACTAAACAATTCTCCTGCTTTTTCTGGAGTGATTTGTTGTTTTGCATCACTCCATGCATTATCTGGATCAATATGAGATTCCAAAATTAAACCATCGAAATTCATATTGGCCGCATGTTGAGCAACGGATTGCAAAATATCTCTTCTTCCTGAAATATGCGAAGGATCATTGATGAACAGCATATCAGGGAAACGACGACGCATTTCGACAGCCAAATGCCACATCGGAGCATTACGGTATTCCGTATTGCCGTAAGAGGAAAATCCGCGATGGATCAAGCCTATTTTTTTGATGCCAGCTTTAGCAATACGTTCTACAGCACCCACCCATAACTCAATGTCAGGATTGATCGGATTTTTAATCAATACAGGAACATCCGCACCACGTAAGGCATCTGCTACATCCTGTACACTAAAAGGATTGACAGTAGTACGAGCACCAATCCACAAAACATCTACGCCAAATGCCAATGAATCTTCCACCTGCTTAGGCATAGCTACTTCAACAGCAGTAGGTAGTCCGGTTGCTGCTTTTGCTTTTTGCAACCATGGCAAACCAATAGTGCCGACACCTTCAAAAGATCCTGGGCGCGTACGAGGCTTCCAGATACCTGCGCGAAGGATATCAACTTTGCCAGTATTTTTCAAACCAATAGCAGTTTCTACTACTTGTTCTTCGGATTCCGCGCTACATGGGCCGGAAATGATCAAAGGGCGTTTTTCCCAAAGTTGGTCAATCAACTTTTTTTCAGTGGAAGTGGTAGTTTCCATATTGCGACAATTTTAATTTTTTAATAAATCTTTATATTTTAAATCACTCCGCAAAGGAGAATAAAAAGGTTGTTCACTATATTTTAAGTTATAAGACAAGATACTATTGTTTTTTTGTTGCCTTGACAAACGCTTACTTTCCAAACCAATAAGATCAAATGCTGTATAAAGAGTAACTTCTGAAGCCAATAAAGGAACATCTTTATGAGCTAACATTAAAGAATCAAAATGAGGGTTACCCTTTGACAACGAATCATTTATCCAAATAAAATACGGAATTTTCAATGTAAATGATGTCGGATCTGGAGAATGAAACCTTAACTTTCTATCATCATCCATGAGATTTTCACCATGGTCAGAAGTATATATCATTGCCACATCTCCGTTCATACTTTTTAAACTATCAATTATCTGGTGTAGGATAAAATCTGTGTACAATATACTGTTATCATATGCAGCAATTTCTTTATCATATCCATTTTTATTTTTTTGGCCACCTCTCGAATCTTCTTTGAAAACATCAAAATCTTTCGGATATCTATCTTTATAATACCAATGAGAACCATTAAGATGAATAACTAAAAATAAGTTTTTGGATTTATTGACACTAAACATATTTTTTATCGCAGGAAATAACCTTTCATCGTAAGAAACCTTAGAATAAAATCCTGTATCAAAATACTCAGCAGCACTATAGAAACTATCTACATTTTCATAGTGCATATCTCGTTTTTTATACGCATTCAATAAACTCTCATCTTGATTAGTAATATAGCCCGTGTAAAAACCCGCCTCCTTAAATGCATCGATTATTCCTTTTCGACTATAATGCTCTATCCAGTTGTACGGTTCAACTCCAGTCATAATCAATGGAAAGGATAAAACCGTCATACCCGCCGGAGCCGTCATATTGTTAAACATATATAGATTACGCTCCTTAGCTAAATTAGGATTGGTCTTTCTGGTGTATCCATACAAACTCCAATGGTCCGAACGACTAGTTTCTCCAATCACAAGTAATACAACTTTTCTTTTACTTGAAGAGTCCGTTTTTTTCATACTAAAAGAATAAGAAGCTCTAACTCGATCAAATCCTACTACTCTTCTTCGCTCTCTTAGTTGGTAGATGAGTGTCCACGGATAATTTATAGGTTGTAGTTTTTTAAATCCGTAATACCAATACCCACCTTCCACATTCTTGGTGTTGTAATATCCGCTGACGAACACTACAATACAACCTATAGTAAAAATCAAACTCAATTGTTTTAAAGAAAGTTTATTTGGCAGAAGCCTTTTGCATATTTGCCAACTAGACCATGCAAAAACAACGATCAACAATAACAACAGCCAAAAATAATTCCCCACAAGCTCCCTAACCTCTCGAAAACTTGTATCAAGTACGGCATTCCATAATTCGGGACACAGCTCAAGTTTAGCCCAGAAATAAGATAAGCATAACAACGGTATCAAAGAACAATACAAGACAATTAAAGAGTAGTACAACTTTAAAAATCTAAAAAAAAGCACAAAACCTATTAATAAAAAACCCAATATTGAAAAAAAGGAAAGAATATCAATTCCAAACAAATTGTGAGGAATCGCTATGATTATTGTGAGCAATATTATACCACAAAGAAATCGAAAGATATTCTTTCCTTTTTCAGAGATCACTATCCGCGACTATTAGCATCATTCATTCGAATACGGCGACCTTTATAGTTCTTACCATCGACAGCTTTGATCATTTTGTTGGCTGATTTTTTGTCAATCTCAACCCAACTATTCATTTCGCGCATATCGATTTTACCCAAAACTTCTTTTTTTAGATCACTCATATCTAATATGAACTGTAAGAAGCTCGCTTTATAAAAACCGTCTTTAGTACCTAAGTTGACAAAAAGACGCATCATGTCTCCATTGGAATCACGGCTATATCTTTCGCGTCCACCTCTTTCTCGGTCTCCGCCTCTATCACGTTCCCTGCCACGTCCTCTATCTTCTCTGCCACCACTTTCACGCCTTGCACCTTCACGTACGTTTAAGTCTGGAGCATTTTCATAGTAGTTTAAGAAACGATCAAACTCCATTACGGAAAGACGACGCAAGATTTCCTCTTTACTTACATTTTCAAATTTTTCCAACAATGCTGGCATGTAAGCGTCCAAGTTACGAGACTCAATATCAAGACTCAAAACTTTGTTCATAAACGCCATAAATTGTTTGCGGCAAACCTCAATACCACTTGGAATATCCATTTTGTGGAAAGGAGCTTTCACTATTTTTTCGATCTGACGCAATTTGAACATTTCTCTTTGGTGTACGATACTCATGCTGATACCTGTAAGTCCAGCACGACCTGTACGGCCTGAACGGTGCGTATACACTTCTACATCATCTGGCAATTCATAGTTGATGACATGTGTAATCCCTTGTACATCAATACCACGTGCAGCTACGTCCGTAGCAATCAACAACTGCAAAGTCTTATCACGAAAAGCTTTCATGACTTTGTCACGTTGTTGTTGTGTAAGGTCACCATGAAGAGCATCAATATCATAGCCTTCACGAGTTAATTTTTCTGCAATGGACTGAGCATCCACCTTGGTCCTTGTAAATATGATACCATAGATACCAGGATTATAGTCTATCAAACGTTTCAATGTTTCGTAGCGATAACTTGCACTAGTCACGTAGTATTGATGTTCAATATTCTTGTTGGCAGTGTTAACAGTACCCACGGTAATCTCCATTGGATCAGTCATGTATTTTTTGGTCACACGACGTATCTCGTTTGGCATTGTAGCACTAAACAACCAAGTGTACTCCCGTATCGGAGTATTCTGTAGGATGAACTCTATGTCATCCTGAAATCCCATATTAAGCATTTCATCCGCCTCATCCAATACGACATACTTAATCTTGTCGAGCTGAATAGCTTTGCGTTCGATCAGATCAATCAAGCGGCCTGGAGTGGCAACCACGATCTGAACACCTCTTTTAAGATCACGGATCTGTAAAGAAATCGAACTTCCACCATAAACGGCTACGACATGCACACTAGGCAAATACTTTTTGAAAGCGGTGATTTCTTTTACAATCTGTAAACACAATTCACGAGTAGGGCAGATAACTAAAGCTTGTGGGAACTTTTCATCTTTGTCTATTGTTTGCAATAGAGGAAGACCAAAAGCGGCAGTTTTACCGGTACCAGTTTGAGCTAACCCAATCAAATCTTTAGTGCCACTTAACAAAGCAGGAATAGCTTTTTCCTGAATGGCTGTGGGGTTTACGAAGCCCAAATCATTGGTAGCCTTTACCAACTGCTCTTCTAAACCCAATTCTTCAAATGTTATCATCTAATTATAATTAAAAATTTTTGCAAATTTACGCTAAAAGGTTGGGGTATCGAATTAAACAACAACCGTTAGCGTAAAATATTGCCATTATTTACGTTATTTTTTCAAAACACGGCCTATTTTATTCGCATTTTGCATCAATTCACCCAAAATCTTCTGGTTTTTGTTTTCCAAACTATCCCGAAACTTGACCAACTGGGCAATATGTTCGTTCAGTACATCCAATACATGCTCCCTGTTTTGTAGCAAAATCGGAACCCACATCGTAGATGGGCTTTTTGCCAAACGGACCGTACTTTCAAAACCGGCACTCGCCAAAGCAAAAATCGCTTCTTCTTTTTTTTCTTTTTCCAATACAGTATTTGCCAAGGCAAAAGAAGTAATATGCGAAATGTGGCTGATGTATGCCACGTGTTCATCATGAGCTTCTGACTGCATGTGCACAATATGCATTCCAATTGTTTTATAAATATTTTCCACAACATTCAATACATCAGGATCCGACTCTTCCCTATTACAAAAAACAACTGCTTTATCGGCAAAAGCGCCATGAACAGCCGCCTCTGGTCCACTAAATTCGGTCCCCCACATAGGATGGGTTGGTAAGTAACGACTACGTTTACCATGATGTATCACTGCATTGACCAGATTGGTCTTGGTCGATCCAGTATCAAACACAATCTGCTTGTCGACCTCATCCAAAATAATAGGTAAAAGCTGCACGCAGGCATTTACCGGAACTGCCAATACCACTAGATCTGCCTTTTGCACCGCTTCTTTTAATGGCAACACTTCATCAACCAAACCAAGTTCCAATGCCTTTTGAGCATTCTCCTGGCTTAAATCTGTACCAATGACATGACTGGTTAATTGTTTATCTTTCAATGCCAGTGCCATTGATCCGCCTATTAATCCTAGCCCAATAATAGCTGTAGTTGCGACTATTGGTTTTTGTTGTTCCATTTTTTACTTTTTTCTTTTAAGAAAAACTAGTTTGCTTTTACTCTCTTGATAGCTTCTTCAAATCGTTCCATATTACCACAAAGACTCACACGGATATACTTTTCGCCCTCACTACCAAATATTCCACCCGGCGTTATGAATACATTTTTGTTATAAAGAATGTCATCTGCCATCTCGTAACAATCCTTGTATCGGCTAGGGATTTTTGCCCACATAAACATACCAACCTGATATTTGGAATATTGACAACCAAGTGTATCTAGCAATTCGTAAACCTTGCTTCTCCTTTTAGAATATATTTCGTTCACACTGTCGTGCCAATCTTTTCCTAATGACAATGCCTTCACGGCCGCCAACTGCAATGGTTTAAACATCCCGCTGTCCATATTGGACTTAAAACGAAGAATCTCATTGATACGTTCTGCATTTCCCAATAGCATGCCCACACGCCACCCTGCCATATTGTGCGATTTACTCAGAGAATTTAATTCAATAGCAACATCCATTGCTCCGGGAACGCTTAAAATACTTATAGGATGATCATTTAAAATAAAACTATAAGGATTGTCATGTACCAATAATATCTGATGCTTTTTGGCAAATGCTACTAATTTTTCAAATATCTCCTTAGAGGCGGGTTGTCCTGTCGGCATCTGCGGATAGTTAACAAACATAATCTTTACTCCATCCAAACCTTCTGTTTCTATTGCATCAAAATCCGGAAACCAGTCATTATCTTCCTTTAAGGCATAAGGTATTAATGTAGCACCCGTCAATGTGACATTACTCGAATAGGTAGGATAACCGGGATTAGGCACCAGAACTTTGTCACCCGGATTAAGATATGTCATACAAATATGCATGATTCCTTCTTTGCTTCCCATCAATGGCAAGACCTCTTTATCTGGATCTACAGCGACGTCATACCAAGTCTTATACCAGGTAGACATAGCCTTTCTCAATTCAGGAATGCCTTTATATCCTTGATAACCGTGATTCGCAGGATTAGCACTTGTCTCCTGCAACTCCTTTATCGCATCAGGATGTGGCGGAAGATCAGGGCTGCCGATTGCAAGACTAACTATATTTTTTCCTTGCTGGTTCAGCTCTTCTACTTCCCGAAGCTTTTTGGAAAAATAATATTCATTGATCCCTTGAAGTCTATTTGCTACCTGTAACATTTCTAGTTGATGATTGAGGATTCTTGGTTATTGTTTAAATGGTTTTTCCTTTTTGATAAATGCCGTATATCTTCATGTTTCTTGTAATTGGAACAATTTCAGATAATATGTGGTGGAAAATATCGAGGTTTTCGAATTCTAGATCCGCATGAAAACTATATTCCCAATTGGATCCCGGTATTGGAAAACTTTGTAGTTTACTTAAATTGGCGTCATTTTCAGCAATTTTGGTAAGTACTTTTGCCAAACTTCCTTTTGTATGATCTGTGTAAAAAAAGATGGACGCTTTGTTCGCATTTTCCACTTCCTTAACCTGATCCGCTCTTTTTAGCATGAGAAAACGTGTATAGTTTTTCTTCATGGTATTAATTTCTGGCGCCACAATATCAAGCCCATGTATCTCAGCTGCTGCAACACTAGCAATGGCTGCTATAGTCTTGCTTTTGTTTTGGCTGATTTTTTGTGCACTCAAGGCAGTATCTTCTGATTCCACCAATTTCCAATTATGTTTATCTAGAAAATCGGAACATTGTAAAAGCGCCATCGGATGAGAGTGAACCTCTCTTATATCTTCCAAAGCTACACCAGGCAATGTCATCAGGTTTTGCTTGATAGTTAGATACACTTCGCCGATGATACGAAGATTACTTTTTTTCAAAAGATTATAGTTTGGTAAAATACTTCCGGCAATGGAGTTTTCGATAGCCATCGTACCACCATCACTCTTCGTCTTATTACCTGCAATATTGACGACTTCTTTGAATGTATCACAACAGATCATTTCTGTGTCCAAACCCCAAAATTGGCGGGCCGCCTGTTCATGAAAACAGCCGCGGTAACCTTGAATCGAAATTTTTGCGCCCTGATGCTCCATTTATTCTAACTAATATTAACAAAAAATCCCGGCCTAAAAGACCGGGACCAAATTATTTAATGAACAGTTTCAGCAAATATCTACCCGATCTACTTCGTGCTAAAGTAAAAAAAGTAAAAGAAGCCAAAATTGTTGCTAACTGTATTCATTTTTTAACGCCTTCATTAATAGGCACCACAAAAGTAATGTGCAAAAAATTAAATCACAAATTTTTTTTAAAAATAAAAATGAACATTTGTTAGTATTAAATAAAATTGTTCTATATTTGTCCCGCTGTCGAGATAATCGACGACTGAAATGGGCCTCTAACGAATGTATGATTGTACAGTGCCGTATTCGATTGCTTGCTTTTTATAAAGATATTTATTTCTATAATTAAAACTGACACTTATAAAAAAGTTCCGCCTTTGGCGGAACTTTTAGTTTTATTTATTTCGGTTGGAAACTATTTAGGCGTTGCGGGAGCTGCAGTTTTAGCACCTTCACCTTTCTGTGCTTGTTGCGCTTTCATTTGCTCTTGTAATTTTTTCAAAGTTTCTGGATCAATCTGCTGACCTCCTGCTGGAGCTTGAGCCGCTTTAGGATCTGGTTTTCTCACATCCAAAACTTCTACATCGAACACCAAGTTAGCATTTGGAGGTATTGCACCGCCACCACCTTGTGGACCATATCCCATGAAAGCAGGTACGATAATTTTTCCTTTACCACCTTTACCAAACATTTTCAAACCGGATTCCCAACCTGGTATAACCATGTGTTGTCCCAATACGATGTCCATTGGTTGATCATGTCCTTTTGATTTGTCCATATTCGTATCGAAGATAGAATCTGTTTTCATCAAAGTTCCTTTGTATTTTACAGAAACTTGAAGACCAGAATCTGCCTTAGCTGCTTGATCGCCTGCATTTTCCAAGACAACGAATACACTGTCTTTTGTCATCTGTGCAGTTAGGTTCTTATCTTTTAAATATTTTTGGACAGTCGCCATTTCACGGCCTTTTTCAAGTCCAACCTCTTTTGCAATAGCTGGATATACTTCAGCTTCTGTTTTGAATTTTTCAATAACAGACATTTTACCTACGATCAATGAGCCTTTAGGGAACATCGGATTTTCTTGAATCAAGTTTCTCTTAATTAAAGTATCAACGTTCACTTTAAATTCCGCACTGTCTCCTACTCTCATCAGTGGGAACAACTCTGTGAAGTTCATGTCATTGTGACTTGCTGTATCCACTCTTCCGAACTGAGGCATCTCACCGTAAGTAGAATAGATCAAAGTGTCTTTTTTACCTTTTCTTTTGATGCTATATTCTATATTGAACTTGACGAAATCCCCTGCCTTGAAGGTAGAGTCTTTCTGGTCTTTCCCAGCGAAGATTTTGTATTCAAGACCATCTTTGGTCTTTTTGTAGTTTCCTTGGCAGGAACAGAATAGGACAGCGATTGCTACCACACACCCAGATAATAATTGTCTCATTATTAGACGTTTGTTTTAATGTTTGTTATTACTTTATTTACTTTTTCACTATTAATATTCATAAGGAACAGCCAATTCTTTTTCGTATTCATTCAAGACGTTTTTGAATTTTTTGACTGTGTCCTCTAGAGGTTCCGAACTAAATCCTCCTGCGGCATTTTTATGTCCTCCTCCACTAAAATGGTTGCGAGCGAACTTGTTTACATCAAACGCCCCTTTACTCCTAAAACTCCATTTCCGTGCATTTTCCTCTCTATCGATAACAATCGCCGCAAACTTGATTCCCTCCAAAGCTAACATATAATTTACTAATCCTTCCGTATCTCCCGTTTGCGTATTGAAATGAACCAAATCTGAACGAGGAATGATCATTATGGCGGTATTGTATTGATACAATACTTCCATCCGATTCAACAAAGCATTTCCTAGAAAACGTAACCTCGTTTCTCTAAAACTATCGTATATACGCTCATGTATTTGCGTATGTTTTAATCCAAGTTGTTTGAAATGGGTAATAATCTGATGGACGCTTGCCTTCGTAGACGGAAAACGGAAAGAACCCGTATCCGTCATAATTCCAGTATAAAGACATGTGGCAATATCCAAATCTATCATATACGCGTAACCAGCATCAGAGATGAAATCATAGACCATCTCACAAGTCGAGCTTTTTTGAGTATTGCTAACACCATATTGGAAAGCTTCTTTTTGAGGCTCTTCGTGATGGTCTATCAATATCTTAACAGCTGTACTTTTTTCTAAGATAGGTGCTAAATTCCTTGTTCGGCTAAAGACATTGAAATCAAGACAAAATAAATAATCGGCATCGTTAACCAAGGTTTCCGATAGCGCCAGATTGGCTTCATAATCAATAACATCTTTGCATCCTGGTAACCAATTGAGAAAACTAGCCCAATTCGTGGGTGCAATGACCTTGACACCAAACCCGAGTTTCTTTAGGAAAAAAGACAATCCCAATGTAGAACCCAAAGCATCCCCATCGGGTTTTTGATGCATGGTAATCACCACATTTTTGGGTGTAGACAAAAAGGGATAAAATTCTGTAATAGCCTCCATAGAAAGCGCAAAAGTCAACTTTTCAGTTTATATCGTCAAATATTTTTTGTGTATGTTATTATAAAATAATGCAAATACGATTGCGTATTCCTTTCTCAATGCCTATTTTTGCACCTCAAAATCAAAAAGCCTCATATGAGCAACAGAACATTTACAATGATCAAACCAGATGCTACATCCAAAGGACATACTGGTGCAATCTTGGATCAAATCATCAAAGCTGGTTTCAAAGTAGTCGCTTTGAAATGGACAAAATTAACAACAGATCAGGCGGGAGCATTCTACGAAGTACACAAAGAACGCCCTTTTTACGGCGAACTGGTTGACTTTATGAGCAGTGGTCCTATCATCGCAGCTATATTGGAAAAAGAAAATGCAGTAGCAGAATTCCGTACTTTGATCGGAGCAACAAATCCTGCTGAAGCAGCTGAAGGTACTATCCGTAAAAACTTTGCATCTTCTATTGGAGAAAATGCTGTTCACGGAAGTGATAGTGATGAAAACGCTAAAATCGAAGGCGATTTCTTCTTTTCCAGATTGGAAAGATTCTAAACGTCCAACGTTTTAAAAAGTCAATACACAGAAACCTTTGCAACTTTTGCAGAGGTTTTTTTGATATTTTTATTACCCTCCTATATTCAAATACTTTATCCCTACATTGCAAGACAGGCACTTTTTAGGTTCACAATAATGTCGATACAACTCTAACAGTGACTGAGATTCTAGAGCATTGCGACTGGAGATTCCATGCTGTTTCCACAATTTGATAATCTTGTTATCTTCTGGACCTATTTGCGATAACCAATTTAAAGCTTTTTCCTGTAGTCCTTCGTCTTGATGGTATTTACCATAAGCAAATACCATAGGAACAACGCAATTAATTAGTAAAATACTCAGCATTGAATTGCCGATTTGTTTTGGACTGTATTGATCAGAAACCTTATCCAAAACAAAATGATTATCCCAATAGGACTGTGCAGCGACCTCAAACAAACTACTTAGTTCTTCCAGAGAATCCGTACTTATCACTTTGGTAAATAAATGTTCTGAACGATGTAACAACATAGCTAGTTGTGCTAAACGTATTGTTGGAAAATTACGCGGATGCATACGCAAAAAGGCCAAAGGTGTGGATACCTTTTTCAATGCATATTTTTGTTTTTGATACAGATATTCCTTTTGAAGTTGTTTAGGATATGACTCTTCAAATGCTCGATCCAGTAAGCCCAACTGCCCAAACAATATAGCTTCTAATACCAACAAATTCTCTCGTTGCCTGCGTATGATTGACATGGGAACAGAGGCCGCCATTTGCCTAAAACACTCCGTATTGACTTTTGTACCAAAACCTGCTGCAATTTCTTCCCAAAAAACGGAAGCCCAATCTCCTTTGTATCTCACAAGGCTTTCCAATATGGCAACGGTCTTTCTCTTTAATCGCTCAACGCCCAAACGCTCTTTCCAATTAGTCCAACTCAGTTCGGACAATACAGGAAGTGAATCTTGACAGGCAATAAATTTAGGTGAAAGGTTTTGCAGATAATTATATTTTTCCAACAAAACCTTTGGTACGTAATGTTGCAGCTCCAGTGTAGCAAATGGATGGCGGCTATCTATCTCTTTGTCATGCAGCCATACAACATGCAAAATTATATTGTCGTAATTTATGTCATTGCTATGTTGATGTGCATCCCAGTCAGAAGTTTTGACATGAAGTTCAATATTACCGACCAATATAGTTTTTCCTATTTTTATTTTGCCCTGAAGGAAGTCCGGACCTTGATGATTATTGTATAGTCCAGGATGGGCAATGGCAAGCAATTCGCCGTTTGTAGTTTCCATATTGGCTATTTGGAAATATTGATACCTCCAAATAAAATGAAGCAGTTTTTCATTCATAAGGTCAGTTAGTTTTATAGTTGGTCAGGCAATGAAATCCAAAAAAGTTTACAGCCTTTTTGATATCTTTTCGTCTATTAACTGAAACAAATGTTCAGGTTTGTAGACTCTCCAGTTTTCAATATTCATTAGTTCAATATAGTATTGCAGTTTCTTTTGTTTAAAGTCATGTAATGAAGATTCTGGCATATTGACCAAAACGATCCAACCATTTTCCTCCGAGACTTCGTCGTACCACTCTTCATAGTAATCTGCATCTCCACTATGAAAATTCAAAACATTCTCTCCAATCAAAATGAAATATTTAATACCATTCGATTCCATATTGTCTATGATTTCTCTTTTCATAGTCATAATGTCGTCTTCTATGGCATCGTTCCACTCTCCTATCAATTCTATTATGGCAAAACCGATTTCATAGTCTACAAACAACACTTTCATGTAAAGCGTCCTACTCCCGAACTCATCCCACTGTGGATGAATGTAATAGTTGTAAATCGTCTGTGAATATTCAAACTCACTATACTCCCTTCCAAAAAATGGACTGCGTGCATCCTCTTCTGCTGTGTACAAATGTCTCCAATTATAAAATGGTTCTATATCCTGCATATACTATTCCTTTCTGTTGTTGTATTTCCCTAATAAAATTACCAAAATTCCTATTAACAAAAAAACCTTCTCAATGGAAGGTTTTTTCTAGTATCATAATCACTAATTGTCAATTATTTAATTCCAAATGCCTTTTTAAGTTTCGGAACATAATCTAGTTTTTCCCAAGTGAACAATTCCACTTCTTTTGTCAACTTTTTACCATCAGGAGCAACAAACACTTTTGAAACTGTTTTGTTTTCTCTTCCCATGTGGCCGTATGCAGCCGTTTCGCTGTAGATCGGGTTACGCAATTTCAGGCGCTTCTCGATGAAATATGGACGCATATCAAATACTTCCTTAACTATCGCAGCGATCTCACCATCTGTTTTCTCCACTTTGGAGGTACCATAAGTATTGACATAAACTCCAGTCGGTTCAGCCACACCGATTGCATAGGAAACCTGTACCAATACTTCGTCTGCGACACCCGCAGCAACTAGGTTCTTAGCAATATGGCGAGTCGCATAAGCAGCAGAACGGTCCACTTTACTTGGATCTTTTCCACTGAAAGCGCCACCACCGTGTGCACCTTTACCACCGTAAGTATCAACAATAATCTTGCGACCAGTCAAACCAGTATCACCGTGAGGACCACCAATAACAAATTTTCCTGTTGGGTTGATGTGGTAAGTAATCTTTTTGTTGAACAAAGATTCAAACTGAGGATATTTGGCAATCACTCTTGGAACCAAAATATTAATGATGTCCTTTCTTATTTTCGCCAACATCTTTGCTTCCGTATCGAAATCATCATGCTGTGTTGAGATAACGATTGTATCGATTCTTACGGGTTTATTGTTGTCATCGTATTCCAATGTCACCTGACTTTTGGCATCAGGACGCAAATATTTAATTTCCTTGTTTTCAACACGTATAGCGGAAAGTTCGCGTAACAATGTATGCGCAAGATCCAATGCTAAAGGCATGTAATTTTCAGTTTCGTTGGTTGCGTAACCAAACATCATACCTTGGTCTCCAGCACCTTGCTCTTCTTTTTTAGCACGATCTACACCTTGGTTGATATCCGCAGACTGCTCATGAATAGCGGACAAGATACCACAGCTATTGGCATCGAACATATATTCACTCTTCGTGTAGCCAATTTTCGCAATGACTTCACGCGCAATATGCTGAACATCCAAATACGTTTTGGACTTGACCTCTCCAGCCAATATGACTTGACCTGTAGTAACTAAAGTTTCGCACGCAACCTTACTTTGTGGATCAAAAGCAAGAAAATTATCAATCAAAGCATCAGAAATCTGGTCTGCTATTTTATCTGGGTGACCTTCTGATACACTTTCAGAAGTAAAGAAATAAGACATATTCTATTTTATGTTAATGCTTAATCTATTGGATTAAATGGAATAATTTTTTCAAACAAATGCAAATAAACAAAACTCTACCAAAATAGTAGAATTATTTTTCTATTCTTCTGTTAAATCGTTGTACAAATCGATATACTCATTTAGTTCACTATCCCAACCAGGAAAAGTCAGCAATTTTTTACCTTTCGCTTTAGAAAATTCAGAGGTTAGTGTTTCATCCACTTCATCCGAACCAAAGACCACGGCGTCAGCATAGGTCGCTCCACCCCGCAACAAGCTATGGTTATCAGCAGGCTTGAATGGTTCAAGATCTTTTACTTTGATAGCAGAAGAGATATGTGCATGTTTAACGAAATCCTTACCCAAATTTTCTTCAAAAATGGTCGGATTCAAAGAATAGACAACTTTACTGTGCGCAAACACAGGTTCTTTCTTGTAAGATGTTTTCAGATAAAGCGGTATCAAGCCCGTCATCCAACCACTGCAATGTATAATGTCTGGAGGCCATCCAAATTTTTTAACAGTTTCCAATGCCCCTTTGCAGAAAAACACGGTACGTAAGTCATTGTCTTCAAACCAATTGTCTTCTTCATCGTGGAAAAGCGATTTTCTTTTGAAAAAATCTTCATTGTCCAAGAAGTAGACTTGCAACCTTGCATTAGGCAGGGACGCAACTTTAATCTGCAATGGATAATCATCCCCATCCACAGATACATTTATACCAGACAATCGTACAACCTCATGTAGACGATGGCGGCGTTCATTGATAACACCAAATCGAGGCATGATACACCTAACTTCATATCCGGCATCATTGCTTTTTATGGCTAGTTTGTTAATTACTTCAGCATATTCGGTCAGTTCCAGATATGGAGACATTTCCGTTGCTATAAATAAAATTCGTTTTTTTGTATTAGACATTCTACCACCAATTTCGTTTCTTAACCTAAAAAACAGGCTGCAAAGTTAACGAAAATCATTGGAATACATATTATTGTAACATTGCAATCCAAAAGACGAGGTATAAAATGATAATTTTTAAGAAAATAGAAGACTTACAGCAACTTATTTCTAGGGAAAAAACA
>QFOI01000405.1 GCA_003241175.1 Pseudopedobacter saltans | reverse complement strand
ATAAAAAAATAGGAGAAGCTACAAAATCTTTCCTGAAACCATTCCAACTTTTATCATAGATAACCGAAAAAACAATCACCCAAATAGTCGTCAAAAAATCACTCAGAATCGTATCCGCATTGCTAAACAACGCACCAACGATAACGCCAGTCGCAGCAATGATAATAATCCTCTGAAAGTAGGAAATGCTCACTAGGCGTGCCGGCCACAAACACAAATAACACAGTCGCACATAACACCACATAAATATACCCAAAGCAACAAAACAGACAACCGTGTACTTGTCCATGGCAAAAAAATTAGTCACGTTAAAAGATATCTGAGAATCCGTAACTAAACTTTCTACCAAACGTACAAACTCTATAGTCGCAACTGTAAGGAATACCAACGCCACAATGGCAATTACGTATTTGTAACGCCATAGCTTACGTGTAAGAGGAGCTCTTTTAACAAGTGGAAAGTTAATTTTTATAAAACTTGTAATCCACCAAAGTAAAAATAGGTTGACGACCAAATCCCCCAATGACCTATGCAACCACGTCGTAGCATAAATAAGTGGATCAAACAATTCGTACACTCTAAAATCAAAAGGAAATGCGAAATAATAAGACAACAATCGCGCGCCTAAAACGATAGTCAAAAACAAGGAAAGCCCCTTATAAAACCCATATCTTATAGCAAATCTCCTTATGTAGTTGTTCAACAATGCCAAAGCTATGAGGAGAGATATTACTTTTAAAACCAAAGATATAGTATCCAATTTGGCAAAACTATCACTATCCGTTTTTTCAATATAGTATGCAACCTGACCAGTCTTATTGACAATAGGCACTCCAGTACCGGAAATCTTATAACGTTGTCCCAGCTTGGGATAACCATCAAATTGGCTTTTTAATAAATTGCTCGATTGTGGATATTGCCAATATATAGGAATAAGACCCACTATTTTGTAGGTAGATGTACCGACTTTTAGGGTATGGTTAATTTGTTCAAAAAGACCTTTGTTATTGGAAAGAGGGTATGCACCATCGTCTTTCTTTAAGATTGACTCATTAACGTCCTCATGTGAATTATTCCAAAAAACAAGTAACGGATTACCAATATCATTGAGCTTATAGACGAAAATACCAATAGGAAGTTTTTCTATCTCCAGGTTGGTAGTATTGTCGGCAAGACCCGACTTGACCGTAAGCTGGGAAACCTTGTCTTTGTCTCCAATTAGATTATAAAAGACATTTTCCTTTTTTGCCAACGAATGCTCAAGAACAGATTTAACTCTGGAAGAATTGGCGTTGTAGGCAAAATAATGGGAAATCACAAAAGATGCGATTGATAAGACTACAGCAATAGCCAACCAAAGTTTCCATTTGGTTATTTTACTGAATCTATTTCCTCTTTTAATCGTTTCTGCCATTTAAGTCTACAATTCTTTTTTTGCTTTGTTCCAAAGTGAATCCATCTCTTCCAAAGAAAGATTTTCCAAATGAATATTTCGTTTTCGAGCTTCCTCCTCCATAAATGAAAAACGGTTCATAAACTTTTTGTTGGTACGCTCAAGAGCGGCTTCCGCATCTATTTTCAAAAATCGTGCGTAGTTTATCAACGAAAACAGTACATCACCAAATTCCTCTTCAATATGCTTTTGCCCACCCGTCTTTTCTGCTTCTAGCAGCTCATTCATTTCTTCCTCTACTTTTTTCCATACATCCGCTTTATTTTCCCATTCAAAACCAATATGCGCAGCCTTCTCCTGTATTCTGGTAGCCTTTACGACAGCAGGAAGAGATTGGGGTACACCAGAAAGAATGGATTTTTTACCTTCTTTTTCCAGTTTTATCTTTTGCCAATTCAACTTAACTTCTTCTTCCGTTTCGGCCTTGGTATCACCATAGATATGTGGATGTCTGGTTATCATTTTTTCTGAAATCCCAGTCAGTACATCCCCAAAAGTAAATTGCTTCTTCTCCTTTGCAATGCGAGCATAAAAAAGAAGATGTAACATGATATCGCCAAGTTCACTTTTTAGTTCATTCCAATCTTCCTCCAATATAGCATCGCCCAGTTCATAAGTTTCCTCAATTGTCAGAGGACGAAGCGTTTGTATCGTTTGCTTTTGGTCCCAAGGACATTTTTCACGTAGCTCATCCATTATATGCATCAACCTTGTGAACTTTTTTTCGATGTTCTCTTCTTGTAACATGTTTATTTTTTATTTCCTTTCCAAACAATTTCATACAAATCGGTCCTTCTGTCCAACAGGTTCTTAACCGATCCAAAATGATGCAAATCTTTCAATGGATTTAAATCTACATCCACGATTAATGTCATTTCCGTATTGGGAGTAGCTTCTCCTTTAATGCCATTGGACGGAAATGCAAATTCGGAAGGCGTGAATACCATGGATTGTCCAAATTGTATATCCATATTGTTGACACCGGGAAGATTACCCACAGAACCCGTTATAGCAACGTAACATTCATTTTCTATAGCTCTTGCGGCGGCACAGTTACTTACGCGTGTAAATGCGTTTTGCGTATCGGTCAGATAAGGTACGAACAAAATTTTCATTCCCCTTTGTGCCATCAATCGAGGCAGTTCCGGAAACTCTACATCATAACAAATAAGGATACCGATAGGACCACAATCCGTATTGAAAACCGGCAATTTATTGCCACCGACAATGCCGTAATAGTTACTTTCGTATGGTGTGATATGGATTTTTCTGTATTCGTCAATATCACCGTTGCGATGTAGAAGATAACTTACATTGTACAGCAATCCATCTTCAAGCAATGGCATACTTCCCGCTATGATATTGATATTCTTCGCAATAGCCAACTCGGACATATGCAACTTGATGTCTTCCGTTTTCTCCGCAAGTCTACGCATGGCGTCATGCGTGGAAAGATGATTGTACTCTGCCAACAAAGGCGAATTAAACAATTCGGGAAAAACCGCAAAATCAGATTGATAACCCGACAAAGCATTCACAAAAAACTCTACCTGTTGGTAAAAATCCTCCATCGTAGCGAACAAACGCATCTGCCATTGGACCAACCCTATACGAATATTGCTATCATTAAGCGTGCTTTTCTTTTCCGAATAGAAAATATTGTTCCATTTGAGCAATACCGCATACTTTTCTGATTCCTCATCATCCGGAAGGTAATTAACCAATACCTTGACAATATGAAAATCGTTGGACAATTGAAAAGTCAATACAGGATCATAAATCTCTTTAGCTCTTACTTTATTGATATATTGCAAAGGTGTAAACTCTTTGCTGTATAGATGATAATTAGGGATACGACCACCAATAACAATAGATTTTAGATTCAGCTTTTCGCATAATTCTTTGCGACCGTCATACAATCTACGCCCTAGGCGGAGTGATCTGTATGCCGGAGCGACGAAAACTTCAATGCCATAAAGCGTATCGCCTTCATCAATATGTGTATT
>QFOI01000033.1 GCA_003241175.1 Pseudopedobacter saltans | reverse complement strand
GCATTTCACTATTAGCCCATTAACCGTTAACTTTGCGAACATTAATTTTTAGCAAAAAACTTATTCTGATATAAATAATGAATGCAACTAAAAGAATTGCCATTTTCGGTTCTACCGGCTCGATTGGAAAACAGGCATTGGAGGTTATAGCTGCACATCCTGATAAATTTTCTGTCGAAGTCCTAACCGCCGCCTCAAATGATGAATTGTTGGTTAGCCAAGCTTTAAAATTCAATCCCAATATAGTCGTCATTGCGGACGAATCACGATACAACAAGGTGAAAGAAGCCTTAAAAAGTACCGACATCAAGGTTTTTGCTGGCGAACAGTCACTATTGGACGTGGCGTCTATGGATTGCTACGATATGATATTGCAGGCAATCGTAGGTTATGCAGGTTTGCTTCCTACAATCAAAGCTATCGAAACAGGTAAACCGATCGCGCTTTCCAATAAAGAAACATTGGTTGTCGCTGGTGATTTGGTCATGGAAATGGCTGCAGCCAAACAAGTTCCGATCATTCCCGTTGATAGTGAGCACTCCGCCATTTTTCAATGTCTGATGGGAGAAGGTCGCAATAAAATCGAAAAAATCATTTTGACAGCGAGCGGGGGACCTTTCCGTGGAAAAAAACCCAATTTTTTGGTCAATGTTAAAAGAGACCATGCTTTGGATCATCCCAATTGGAAAATGGGTGCCAAAATATCCGTGGACTCTGCTACCTTGATCAATAAAGGTTTGGAAATGATTGAGGCAAAATGGTTGTTTAACCTCAAGCCCGAACAGATAGAAGTTGTGGTACATCCACAAAGTATCATCCACAGCATGGTACAATTCGAAGATGGTGCGGTCAAGGCACAGATGGGTTTGCCTGACATGAAACTTCCTATCCAATATGCTTTAGGATTTCCGCTCAGATTGCCCAATAGCTACAAAAGATACGATTTCCGCCATCCTTCAGAATTGACATTTGAAGAACCGGACTATAAAACTTTCCGAAATCTTTCTTTGGCAATAGAAGCGATGAATCAAGGTGGTAATATGCCGTGTATCATGAATGCTGCTAACGAAATCGCCGTATACGCATTTTTGAAAAACCGTATTGGCTTTTTGGACATTACGGACGTCATCGAACAATCCATGACAAAAATTAAATTTATCGAAAAACCAACTTTGGAAGATTATATTGACAGTGACGGAGAAGCACGCAGTTTTGCCGCTTCATTGGTACACCTCTAAACATCTAGGCCAAGCTACAATTTACAAATACAAAAAATGACTTTATTAGCAATAGAATGGGGCACAGTCGGCATCAAGGCTTTGCAGTTCATACTTTCCTTTTCCATATTGGTGACCTTACACGAGTTTGGGCACTTTATCACAGCTAGAATTTTCAAATGCCGTGTCGAGAAATTCTATCTTTTCTTTGATCCTTGGTTCAGTCTTTTCAAGAAAAAAATCGGCGATACCGAATATGGTATTGGTTGGGTTCCTTTTGGTGGTTATGTCAAGATTTCCGGTATGGTGGACGAAAGCATGGACAAGGAACAGATGAAACAAGAACCTAAACCTTGGGAGTTTCGTAGCAAACCAGCTTGGCAACGCTTGATTATCATGTTGGCAGGTATTTTTATGAACCTTGTATTGGGTTTTGCGATTTATTCCATGATGTTATTTCATTGGGGTGATGAGTTTATTCCAAATTCTCAATTGAAAAACGGAATTATGGCCGATTCATTGGCACAAAGCATAGGTTTGAAAAATGGCGATCAGATTTTGAGTTTGGACAATAAACCTGTCGAAAAATTCAATCGTATTTCCACAACTATCTTATTGGATGATCCGAAAACCATTCAGGTAAATAGAAACGGACAAACTGTCAATATTGCGATTCCGGAAGATTTTGCCAAAAATGTTATTACTTTCAAAGACAAAGACTTCATTCTACCTAGAATGAGTTTTTATCCAGCCAAAGAGGTTCCTGACACATCCGTAGCATATAAAGCAGGCATGAGAAAAGGAGACAAAATAGTAGCGATTAACAACACGCCTATCACATTTTTTGACCAATACAAAGAAACTTTAACGTCATTGAAAGGCAAACCAGCAACACTTTCTGTTTTGCGTGGAAATGATACCGCACAACTTAATCTTACTGTTCCAGCCAATGGCCTGTTGGGATTTTTACAGGATATTCCAGAGGACAGATTTCCAACGGATACCATCCATTATACTTTTGGACAATCCATCCCGGCAGGTTTCCAAAAAGGAAAGGAAACCTTACGTAACTATGTATTGCAGTTCAAGTTTTTGTTTGGAAAACATAGAGTCAATCCAAACGAGTCTTTGGGAGGCGTTATCAGCATGGGTAACTTGTTTCCATCCACTTGGGATTGGGAAGCATTTTGGGGCATTACGGCATTTTTCTCTTTTGCGTTAGCGTTTATGAACCTTTTGCCAATACCAGCATTGGACGGCGGGCATGCATTGTTCTGCATCATCGAAATAATTACAGGTAGAAAACCTAGTGATAAAGTATTGGAAATAGCGCAGATGATCGGTATGGTTTTGCTATTGGGATTAATGGTATATGCTTTAGGACTAGATTTCTGGAGAATATTTAAAAAATAAATTCAAAGCCAAAGGCTCAGAGCAGAAAGCTTAAGGCGAATCGTAATTTTGCTTTAAGCTTTTGGCTTTAAGCTCTTAGCATACAATATGAAAGTAATCATCATCGGTCCAGCTTATCCTTTACGTGGAGGTCTTGCGTCATTTGACGAAAGACTGGCAAGAGCATTCCAGTCCGAAAACAATGATGTTACGATCTATACTTTCTCCTTGCAGTATCCCAAAATTCTCTTTCCCGGAACAACACAGTTTTCTGAGGACCCTGCGCCTACGGATTTGAAAATTAAAGTTTGCATCAATTCTATCAACCCGATCAACTGGCTTTCTGTTGGCAAAAAAATTGCTAAAGAAAATGCCGATATTATATTGATTCGCTATTGGATGCCTTTCATGGCTCCGGCATTTGGAACGATATTACGCCGTGTCAAAAAAAATAGGAAAACAAAAATCGTATGCTTGGCCGATAATGTCATTCCGCACGAAAAGTTTCCCATGCAAACGCAACTGACAAAATATTTTTTCAAACCCGTGGATGGTTTTGTGACGATGAGTGAATCGGTAATGCAAGATTTACGAAAATTCACCACGAAACCGGCACATTTGGTAGCACATCCATTGTATGATAATTTTGGTGAGCCTTTGGAAAAAGTAATCGCGAGAGATTATTTGAAAATTGATCCGCAAGCAAAAATCATTCTTTTCTTTGGATTCATACGTCAATATAAAGGATTGGATCTTTTGTTGGAAGCCATGCATCTTTTGCAGGAAAAAGGTTCAGATATTCAACTTTTAGTCGCTGGTGAATTTTACGAAGATAGTAGTGTTTATGATACTATTATTCAAAACTATAGTTTGAAAAATATCATTCTTCGAACGCATTTCATTGCAGATTCTGAAGTAAAATACTATTTGAGTGCGGCAGATTTTGTTATCCAGCCTTACCGTAATGCCACACAGAGTGGCGTCACACCATTAGCTTATCATTTCGGAAAACCCATGTTGGTGACCAATGTTGGCGGCCTACCAGACCTAGTACCTAATGACAAAGTCGGTGTGGTCGTAGAACCAAAACCTCAGGAAATTGCGAATGGCATTATCAAACTATACGATAATGGAGAAGACCATTATCTTCCTCATCTAATCGAAAACAGAAAAAATTATAGTTGGAATGTATTAGTAGAAAAAATAACAAAAGTGGTGAATCTTTAAGGTCATTTCAAACTTACTTTTGCATCTATATTGCCAATTTAAATGAAATAACAATGAACGAAAAAATACAAACGCTGATAAGCGATTCCTTATCGTTGAAAGAAAAAGTCTTAAATGACAAAACGTTGGTCGGAAAAACAGCCGAAGCAATTGACGTTATAACAAAAACCTTTCAAAACGGCAATAAAGTTTTGTTCTGCGGAAATGGTGGAAGCGCAGCAGACTCTCAACATTTGGCAGCAGAGTTTAGCGGTCGCTTTTACAAAAATCGTCGAGCATTGCCTGCAGAAGCGCTTCATTGCAATACCTCCTATCTGACAGCAGTCGCCAATGATTACCATTATGACGATATCTATGCTAGACTATTGGACGGTATCGGTTTTAAAGGCGATGTGATTATTGGGATGAGTACATCAGGCAACTCCCCCAACATAGTTAAAGCTTTTGAAGTAGCCAAAGAAAAAGGGATTTTCACTATTGGGATGACTGGAGAAGGCGGTGGCAAGTTGGCGCCTCTATCCGATATCTTGTTTGACATTCCTTCAAAAGTTACCCCTCGGATTCAAGAGTGCCACATGCTTATAGGACACATCATTTGCGAATTGGTAGAAGCCAATATATTTCCGTAAACAACAACTATGCAGTTTGACTTTTCGACTATAGACAAATCCTGGACTTTATTTTTGGATCGTGACGGTGTACTCAACGACGAAAAAAAAGATAGTTATGTTTTCAATAGAGATGAATTGAAAATCTATGACTATGTTCCAAAAGCCGTAGGATATTTATCTACAGTCTTCAATAAGATTATATTAGCAACGAACCAAAAGGGAATCGGCAAAGGCTTGATGTCTGTAGCAGACCTTTCTGACATACATGATTTTCTGAAAGAAAATCTAGCCAAGGAAAATGGTAAGTTAGACGCTATCTATTTCGCTCCAGATCTTGACTCCAATAGTCCGAATCGAAAGCCACAAGCTGGAATGGCATTTCAGGCAAAAAAAGATTTTCCAGAAATTGATTTTTCTAAAAGTATCATGGTTGGCAATCGTATAAGCGATATGGAGTTCGGACGCAATGCTGGCATGCATACGGTTTTCGTTGCTACAACACATCCTGAAACGCCATTTCCAAACGAAAACATTGACTACAGATTTGACAATCTAGAAGCGTTTGCGTCATATTTGAAAAATACTTTGTCATAATATTTATCACTATGAAAAAGCATAAAGCTATATTGGATAAGATCAGCTATTTTCTTTGGCCTTATTTAGTTATAGCTTTATTGCTGACATTAGTTAAAATAACATTTTCAAAAAAGGAAATATATTTTTTCATCAATAGACTACATTTCCAACTAGGAGACTATTTGTTTCCCAAAATAACAGAGCTTGGATCTTCTACTTTTGCTTTGGTCATTGTGGCTTTTCTAGTCCTTTTTGTTAGTTATCGTTCTGCATTTCTCTTAGGTACTGCCTATTTGTTTTCCGCAGCAGTTAATTTTCCTTTGAAGTACATTTTTCACGCTGCTCGTCCGTATGTCTATTTTGAAGATATGCATTCGCATATGTACTTTGTTCCAGGTGTTGATGTATTGGCCAACTATTATAGTTTTCCTTCAGGACATACCGTTTGTGCTTTTACAGGAGCAGTAGTGGCAACATATGTCTGTGAAAAAAAACAGTGGGGTATTGTATTTTTATTGTTAGCCATTTTAGTTGGCTATTCTCGTATGTACATGAGTGAACATTTCTTCGAAGATGTATTTGCCGGTTCCGTTGTGGGCACTCTATTAACCATTATTTGGCTTAGGATCAGTATTCGTTTCCATTTTATCGAAAAAGAAAACTGGAAAAAAGCATTGATTTTTCGTTAATTTTTCTAGACAAATATTAACATACTATACCAACTTTCTTCTGCTAGGATTGCTATTTTTACCAGAACTTTTTGAAAAACCAAATACAAATCATGGCAGAATTTATTGCAAACGACTTTAATCAGATATTGTTCAAAAGAGACGAGTCTTTATTGTTGGACTATTTGGAAAACTTATCAACCAAAATTCCAGACCAACATCTCAACAATCTTCTGACGCAAATAATCCAAAACAAATATTGGAATCTATTGGATTGGTGTATTGCACACGATTACATCAAGACAGACCTTTTCGAATATGACGAGTTCAATAGATCACCGTTAACATTATTACTCAAACCTTATCTACACAATACTGATGATCTTGCTGCATATTTGCCACATTTGGAAAACTATCTTTCCAAAATCGACGATATTAACGAAGAAATTGGAGGCTTTAACTTGCTCTCATTTGCCATAGATTTTAAATCTCCTATTGAAATTTTGCGAGCCATTATTTCAGCTGGTATCAATATGAGTTACCAAACTAGGTACGGGGAAACATACCTCTACAAGTTTTGTCAGCAATTAAGAATGCCTCCTCCCAATGCGGAACAAATCATTCAACTATTGATAGACAATGGAGTGGATGTCAATGCAGGAACTGTCGAAAAGAAAACAGCTTTATTTCCTACGATAGAATCTTCAAAAACAAATTTTGTCAAACAACTATTGGAAAATGGAGCCGATGTCAATGTGATTGATTGGAAAGGATTAACCCCTTTCATCCTTGCTGCCGCTCATTTACAAACGCGAGAAACATTACAGCTTCTTTTTGAATATGGATCTCCTGATTTTTCACATCTTACCAACGAAAAAGAAAACTTACTCAATGCGACTTTACGCTATTTTCAAGGAGGTGAAAATTCCTTGCAGATCATCGATCTCTTAATAGCCAATGGAGCGGATCTGACTACAACTTCCGAATACTACTATAAACCGAAATCTGGTATTGACTGGGTTGCCGAAAAACCGTCTGAACTTCTTTCATTTTTATTGGAACGCAACTATATTGAGGTCAACAATGTTGACAATGATGGCAATACTATTTTGATGAAGGTTTGTATGTATGATAGTAACCATCAAGAATCTACAGCCAAAGACAGTTACCGAAAAGTAAAACTTCTACTCAAACATGGAGCGGATCCTAGTATAGAAAACCGCTTTGACAAAAAAGCTGTAGACTATGCCATGGAAGATCAACTCAAAACCAAAATAGTAGAAACTTTATTAGCTTAAAAAAATAAGTCATGTCACAATCATTTATAGTTGCCTGCGAAGGTGGCAAAAGGAAAATAGCCGAAATATTGCTTGAAAAAAATCAAGTGGATGTTAAGTATACGGATGAAAAAGGTAGAACTGCCTTACATTACGCTGCCTACCAAGGCTATCTAGATATAGTTAAACAACTTATTACATCTGGAGCCGAAATCAACTACGAAGATCACAATGGTGAAACTCCCTTGTTTTTTGCAGTACTCAATAAACAAAAACAGACTATACTATATCTCTTAGAATCAGGCGCAGATATTAACATCAATGATTTTCAGGGAAATACTTTGTTGCACCTAGTTGCACAAACAGGTCAGCAAGATATCGGAGAAAAACTGGTCCAGGCAGGACAGGATGTCAATGCAATCAACAAAAATGCTATTCCTCCTTTGCTGATCGCTGTTTCCAAGAATTTCCCTCCTATGGTGAAAATTCTTTTGCAAAATGGAGCAAATATTGACTTCACAGACAAAGCAGGCAATACAGCCTTAAGTATTGCCATCAACAACAATTCTGTTCCTGTCGTCAATATGTTACTTGACAATGGAGCTTCCATCAACCTTCTAAACGACCAAAACGAAAGCCCTTTGCTTCTTGCAGCTAGATCTGGCAATCGTATTATATGCGAAAAACTGGTTGAGCAGGGCGCTGACATTTTTGCGGAATCAAAAGAAGGAATATCGCCCGTGTGGTATGCCGTTGGCGCTAACCAAAAGGAGTTGGTGAATGTCTTTTTAAATAAAGGACTTTCGCCAGACTATGCACGCAGTGTGGATGCTTGGGACGGAAAAGATGGACACTATATGGAAAAATTGATTGCCAATACAGGTACACGTACTTTCATATTGGGTTTTGAGCCACACTATGCAGGAGAGACGCTTTTGCAAACTGCATCCAAATTCGGCTATCTTTCTATGGTCAAATTATTGTTGAACAATGGAGCAGATGTGGATAAACAAGATGCATCGGGCAATACAGCGCTACACTATGCAGCCTCTTACGGCAAAAAAGACACCGTTCGTTTCCTATTGACAAATGGAGCAACTACTGATGTTGCCAATGTATTGGAACAAAAACCTATTGATTATTCCAATATGCAGGGTTTTAATGAAATTACTGCATTGCTAATCGATTTTGGAGCAAAAACAAATGCCATTCAAGATGGACTAGTTAAAGAAAAAAGCTCGACACAAACAACTATAGAGCCTTTAGATATGGAAGCTAAGAAAAAAGCACTATTCGATCTAAAAGAATTGTTAGATGCGGGGATCATCGATGATGGAGAGTTTCAAGAACAGAAAAAGAAGATTTTGAATATGTAAGTGGTTATAAACTATAAACGCTAGGAATATTCCTAGCGTTTATAGTTTTGAAGGAATGTATTTTACAACATCATTCCACCGGAAACTTCAATGCGTTGACCATTTACCCATTTTGCATCTGGCGTGCAAAGGAACGCAACTACACCGCCAATATCGTCAGGCAAACCAACACGTCCCAAAGCGGTCGCGCTAGCAACTTGTGCATTTACTTCTTTGTTATCTCTTACGTGTCCACCACCAAAATCGGTTTCAATAGCACCTGGAGCAACAGTATTTACGCGAATACCTCTGCTGCCTAACTCTTTAGCTAAATATCTGGACAAAACCTCAATTGCTCCTTTAGTCGCGCCATAAGCGGAAGAGCCAGGGAAACTAAAGCGCGCCAATCCGGATGAAATATTCACAATTCCACCACCTTCATTCAAATAAGGCAATAGTTTTTGGGTTAAGAAAAACACGCCTTTATAGTGGATATTGATGACTGTGTCAAATTGTTCTTCCGTTGTTTCCGCAAATGGTGCGTACAATGCGGTACCTGCATTATTGATTAAGAAATCAAAATTAGGAGAGCCTGTTACTTCTTTCAAATGGGCTGTGGCTTCATTTACAAATGCGTCAAAGCTTTTAACGTCTCCAGTGTTTAATTGTAATGCGATGGCTTTTTGTCCTAACGCTTCAATTTCAGCGACTACTTTGTCGGCCTCTCTTTTGTTGCTTTTTGTTGCTATTGTAGGTTAATATTACATTCAAACCTTTTTTGGCCAAATTGATAGCCATATTGCGTCCCAATCCACGGCTACCGCCAGTTACCAACGCTATTTTTGTGTTTTCGCTCATCTTTTTTAAATTTTAGGATACAAAGTTCAGAGTAAAAACACATTTGTATGTTACAATTAACAATCCATTTTTTGCAAATTTCAAATATATCAGAAAAAATGACTTTACCGAGAAAGGTTTGGTCTTATATAAAAATATCAAATAGCACCTCACCTAAATCCTCTCCTCAAGGAGAGGACTTTTTATACTTTAATTAGTAAGTTTCTTGGATTTGCCTTTCTCCTACAGGAGAAGGGTTGGAATGAGGTCAAGCTCTATATTTCAACGGTGTCAACTGTGTATATTTCTTAAAGAAATTAGAGAAATGCGCCACCTCTTCAAATCCCAAAGAGTCTGAAATATGCGAAACCGTCCAATCTGTTTGTTTCAATAAAATGCGTGCTTCTTGCGCCAAACGATTGTTGATAATTTCGGTAGTAGTTTTTCCCGTCGCGTCCTTCAATACTTTATTCAAATGATTGACGTGTACAGCCAAGCGATCTGCATAGTCTTTCGCATTGCGCATCGGTTGTATTTGTCCATTTGGATCAATGGGAAATTGACGCTCCAATAATTCTACAAATAATGAAACGATACGTGAGGACGCATTTTGCACGTGATACATGCTGGTATTGGGTTGTAGCTTTTGTCCGAAATGAATTAATTCCAATACATAGTTGCGCAACAAATCATATTTGAATGCATAGTCAGAATTAATTTCTTGCTTTATTTTTTCAAAAATTTCCGCTGCGTGTTCGTGTTCTTTTTTGCTTAATTTGAAAATAGGAAAACCGCCAGGTTTGAATATGGGTAGTTCGTCTATTAAAATTCCGGTCTTTTGTTTCATCAAAAAATCTTCTGTAAACACACAAAATGTTCCTGATAAAGATTCATCTTTTGGTATCCAATGGTAAGGTACGCGAGGGGTAGCAAACAAAAGCGCATAGTCTTCCACCTCAATTGTTTTGTCCGCATACTCCGCCACACAAGGTCCCGATATCAAACTTATCTTATAGTAAGCGCGCCGATTATATGGCATTTGACCGTCCATTTTTTGTTTCTTAATGGTGTCTGCAATACTGAATACATTAAAATGTCCAATATCTTTTTGGATACCTTGTGGCAAAATTTCCTCCACGTTTTTTCCCAATATTTCGGAAATTTCATGGTAAAATTCGGATAATGAAGTAAGCTTTTCCATAATTGACTATTTGCAAATATCAAAGATAAGAAACTTCCAGTCACCCACAATTCAAATAAAAACTCGTTTAAGAGAATGGCTTGAAAATGGATACTACCACTGAACTTTACCAGAATCGTCAAAAAATCCTCCTGTAGGACCATTTTCGTCCAAAGTGGCTAATTCTACAATTATTTTAGAAGATTCTTGAACGGTTCTTTTTCCCTTGCCTTCATTCATATCCGTTATGGTATATCCTGGCGCCGCGCTGTTTATTTTAATGGGTGTATCAGCTAGCTCTTTCGATAATTGTATAGTTAACATATTGAGTGCTGCTTTTGAACAATTATAGGCAAGTTGAAGTCTAGGCGCTTCAGCGACGCTGCCATTAGTTAAAGAACCTTGTCCGCTTGAAACATTTACAATCCGACCGCTCTTTGATTTTTTAATGAGTGGTAAAAATGCAATCGTTGTTTCAAATACGCCAAAAAAATTCACATCAAAAGTTTTTTTCAAAGTATGGATATCAAGTTGACTTGGTGCAATTCCCTTTTCCAGAAATGTGCCAGCATTGTTTATTAAAACATCTAAGCGTTGATATTTTTCATCAATATTGTGAACTGCATTTTTTATTATATCTATATTGGTTACATCTAATAACAGAAATTCGGCTGTGATATCTTCCTTGATTAATTGTTCTACCGCGCTGGCGCCTAATTGTGCATCTCTCGCACCAACTATAACTTTATATCCCAATTTTCCTAATTGACGAGCCGTTTCAAAACCAATACCTTTATTGGCTCCTGTGATTAATGCTACGTTTATATCTTTCATTTCCAAAATTTGAGTTTAAAGTTACCAATACGTGATAGCTTAATCAAAAACGATGTAAATTTTACAAAATCATTAGGGTTGAGAGAATTCAAAAAAGGAAAAGATTTTTTTGCTCAAACTACTTCGCTGCATTAGTTGTCGAGTGTGTGTCTACTCAAAATCAGTAGAGGCGGATAGCTCTTTCCATTGCTCCATTTCGTTTAGTAATTTTTCATTTTTATCTTTTGCACGTTGATAGGCGTCGCTACCCAAAAATAAAAGTGCTGGTGGATTTTCAGTTTGCACTAATTGGATAAATGCTTGTGCAACTTTGTCAGGATTTCCCAGTTGTTTGCCATCCATATCATTCATTTTTTGGTGTGCCGTTCTTAGAAAATCATAGTCTTCCATCTTCTTCTCACTATAAACGATCGAATCTGGTTTGGCAAAATTAGTTCTAAACCAACCTGGCAAAACGGCTGTGACATGTATCCCTAAAGGTTTCAAGTCGTTTGCCAAGGATTCTGAAAGACCGGTGACTGCAAATTTTGCGGCCGAATAAATGCTCCAACCAAGGCCCGGCGCAAAGCCCGCAATAGACGAAATGTTGATGATGTGTCCTGAATGTTGGCTACGCAAATAAGGCAATGCTTGTTGGATAACTTTAACGACGGCAAAGAAATTTACATTAAAATTGTCCGCAATTTCTTGTTCGGATAATTCCTCAATAGCGCCGCCAATACCATAGCCTGCATTGTTGACTATTACATCAATTTTACCAAAATGCTTTTGCGTTTTTTCTAAAGAATTTGCAATGGATTGGTTATTGGTCAAATCAACTTCTAAGGGTAAAAAATCCCTACTTTCAATATCCGAAAATGCTGCTAAGTTTCGAGACGTAGCTGCGACTTTTTTGCCTTGGGATAATAATTGATGCACTAGAGATCGGCCAATTCCTTTGGATGCGCCGGTGATATACCAAACATTTGAATTTTCCATTTTTTTCACTTTTTTAGAATGCAAAAATAGAAAGGTGTGGCATTTTTTTGATTGTAGGTAAAGAACCAATATTTGTAATAATCAAACCAATTTAAAACTACTAGGATTTATTTCTGTTTGTTTTTTAAAGAATTTATTAAAATGCGCTAAATCTTCAAAATTTAAGGCTTCGCAAATTTCGGAAACGGACCAATCTGTATGTTTAAGCAATATTTTTGCCTCTCCCAATAGGCGTTCGAATATATGTTGACTCGTTGTCTTACCGGTAACTTTTTGTACACAACGATTAAGATAATTGACATGAACGAACATTTTTTCGGCAAATGCTTTGGGCGTGCGAAGTGCGACTTGATCAGACTTGTATTGTATAGGAAATTGTTGCGCTAATAGTTCTTCAAATATCATAGTGATCCGGTTGCTCGCATCACCATGACGGAAAATATTTTCGGCAGGAATCCATTTCATTGCCAAATAATATAGTTCGCTTACATAGTTTCTAATGAGTTCATATTTATAGATAAAATCACTGCGAACCTCTGTCAACATCTTTTGAAATAAGGCTTCGGCTTCCTGATATTGGATTTTGGATAATTGAAAAATAGGAGGCTTAGAGGATTTAAAAATGGAAAGTTGATCGATATCTAATTTAAAATCTCCTTGGAAAAACTCCTTTTTAAATACACAAAAACTTCCTTTCGTATCCGCCGATAAAGGTTGATAAGAATAAGAAATATTTGGGTGAAAAAACATTAAAGTATCTCCATTTACCTCTATATTTTGATTGCCATATCGAAAAGTATTCTTTCCGGAGAACAACATTATTTTATAGAAATTGCGTCGAATATGAATGGGCAATTCTTCATTTTGCCGCATTCTCGCTTCAATTTCAAATACATTAAATTGCCCAATGGTTTTGTGTAAATTCTCCGGATAAGTATGAAACTTATGCTGATAAAACTCTTCTAAACTTTCCATTTATATAGTTTCTATTGGTAAAATCGAAACTAAGTTAAAGAAAAAATAGTTTAGAGAATGTATAGCTTATTTTTTCAATTCTATCTTGATTAGAATGATGGCGTTCCTTTAAATATATCCGATTCTGATAGCGGAACTAACTGACCTGTCAATGTAAGCATACGGTCATTGAAATCTGGCAAAATGGTAACCATAGCATTATTGTCTCCACTATACAATGTGATTGTTACCTGCGCATTTATACGGATTCCCGTCACACCAAACGAATAAGTAACATTACCTTTCTTGTCTGTACTGCTCGTAATGCCGGAGGCCGTTCCATCGACAGTTACGCCACCAATGCCATTTGGTCCTGAAAATCCATTATTAAAAGCGACTTGAACTGTCGACTTCGAACCATTAAGATACACAAAGTTGGTGTTAGCCGTTACAAAACTCGTTTCTCCATTGTTAAACATAATTTCCGTTGCTTCCAAAACAAATTGCTTATTTTTCAAAGCAGCAACCGCTTGGTCGTACGAAACTTCGTGTCTAATCTTAGTCAATTCCTTCTTATCCGCTCTAAAAACTAGAATTGAATCTTTTTTAGCTTTTTTCGAGGAACTCTGTGCAGCAACGGCACTTACTACAAATAAGGATAAAATCGCAAAAAAAATGTGTGGTATTGGCTTTTTCATAATGAGAGGTTTTTTGTATTTCAAGTCCGAAAAATGAAAATCTACAAATTGATATTTTATTATACAATTTCACCGATGTCTATGTTCGATACAACATTCGAAATTTTTATTTCTTATCGAAAAATTTTATAAGGCACTTTACAATCCTCTGCCTTTAGGTGTGTTAAAACGATTAGGGTCTATCAATCTAATGGTGACATCGCCAATATATCTATCCATTTTACTGCCGACGGCTCCCTCTATTGCATCAGACTGAAATATTACCAACAAATCGGAAAATTCCCATCGCGCGATATAATAAGACCTGTAATTGCCCACAAGGTCATATGAACGATAATATTTTAAAGTGTAATCTTTACCATATTTCTGGGTTAATTCTTTTAATACTAAATCTGCATCTGAGCTTTTTGTGAAAAAAACGACTTCGGTCAGATTTGAATTAGTGATCCCTGCTACACAATGTTCAGAGTAGCTAATATCTGGAATATTTGTTGGCTTGAAATAAACGTTCACCGTATCATCTTTCTGTAATTGTGTGCTGGTAGGCATCACTGATTCCTTTTTCTTTACTTTATAACTAACAATAAAAGGTATTTCATAGCAGTCACAATTTGCGCTAGCTCTATCGTATGAATAATATTTATAAGAACCTTCTTTTTCAATCTCTTTTTTGCACTCTGGAATATTAAAAGGTTTGCCCATTGTATATCCAAATACAGTCATATTGGGGCTTTTACTTTGTCCAAAAACGGAGGATATTGGAAAGAATGCTAGTGTGCATAGAATATAGTTAATCAATTTCATAGGTTCGTTTTGAGTAAATGATATGGTATTTACAATGTAAGAAATTATTGGTGTAAAAAAAGAGCTCGATTACTCGAGCAAGTACTAGCAACTATTTTTCTTTTAACCATTTTAAAGCCATAATAACTTTGCTATCCTTTTGCAAATCAGCAAAATTATCTCCTCCAATAACTCTAATTTCAGGGTCAATCCCATTAGTGTATGAAAATCTATTTCGATCAAGTACATTTCCTGCGGAGAATGCTAAAAATAAATCTTTACTAAAAACGACCTCTTCATTAGTTGTGGTGTATCCAGCAGTTCTTTCTCCAAAAAATTTTGTGTTCTCCCGGCCTTTAAATGCGATAGCGGTATGTTCGCCTGCACTTCCTGTGATATGTCCCACAATTACAGCAATCTTAATGTTCGAAATTTTACATGGTAGACTTAATTTACCAACTAGATTATTATCCACAAAAAATGCTCCGTTTACCAAAGAGACTATAGAAGTATCACTTTTTCCTGCATAAAATAGAATGTTTCCTTTACCAATAGCAGAACTTAATCCCTCAATTGATATTACACTTGATCCACCAAAATTTAAGCGTAAATCAACTATGATGCCTTTTATGCCATTCACTGTTGTAAGTTTGCATAGAGAATCATTTAAGGTTTGAGCCATTTCTATAGCTGTTGCCATTATTCTTTTGGGATCTTTTGCTGAAGAATCTGTCAAAGCTGGAGTTTGTGCTGGTATCGAAATGTAACCATAATTTTTATCAAATACCTTTGTACGGAAAGCATATTTCTCATTGTACGCTGCATTCCTCAAATCAGAGTAATCATTGGACGATGCAGATGAACGACTTGTCCCAAAATAAGCTTTGCCTAGATAATGTAGTTGCCCATGTTTATCGCCGAGCGCATTAAACATTTTTTCCACTGCTGGTATAATTGCTTGGACGGAATCCTTTTGATTTACATCGATTGATTCATAAAGTTGAGGGATTAAACTATTCCAATTAACATCATTTGTGTATGTAGATTGATTCTTAACGACGCGAATAATAGAATCCAACAAAGCTTTTTGAGCATCACAATTAGATACAATTATTGAAAGTATTATTAAACAAAATAGTTTACGTGTATTCATAAACTCTAAAGTAATATAAATTCCCTTCTAATGATTATGGATGAAAAAATAAAATACGTTTTACAATCCTCTTCATTCAACACATAGTCTCTGCTTGTAGGACTTTGCGGATTTTTATGGATGTTTCGCAAAGTCCCCTTAAGGAGACTATACACCGCTCACCACTCGCGCAAGCATAAGTGAGGAACGAACGGTGCTTGTGTGAATATTTAGTACACAAGCACCGCTTCGCTAATGCTTGCGCAAGTTAAAATTGAACATAAAAAAGGGTTTGAAATCGTTAGATTTCAAACCCTTTTAATAACAACGTATTACTTCCTACTCAATCACCGCTTTCAACTCTGCAATCACTTTATCCAAATTGCTTGCGTCTTGTCCGCCGGCAGTTGCCAATGTCGATTGACCACCACCGCCACCTTTGATCAAAGGTGCTACGGTTTGTTTGATTAATTTTCCTGCATCCAAATTTTTATCTTTTGCAATAGTATCGTCAATCAAAATTGCCACAGCAGATTTTGCACCGATAGAAGCGGTTAGCGCTACAAAATAATTTGAAGTCAAACCTTTAATCGCAAAACAGATTTTTTTCAAAGCATCGCCGTTGTCTACTTCTACATTTGCACCGATACATTGTACGCTGTTAATCGTTTCAGATTTTGCAACTAGATCTTTTGCAATTTGAGCGATTTCTTTTGCTTCAAAACCCTCTAGTTTGCGTTCCAATATGGCTTTGTCTTCCCTCAATTTTTCGATGGATTTGATCGGATCTTTTGTTTTCAACAATTCCATTACTTGTTTGGATTGAGAAACTCTTTCCGCAAAATATTGGATCGCCGCCGAACCAGTCAATGCTTCAATTCTGCGTACGCCAGCCGCAACCGCAGCTTCACTCGTAATCGTAAATACGCCAATCATTCCCGTATTTGGAACGTGCGTTCCTCCACAGAATTCACGTGAAAATTCCGCATCCATCGTAACGACGCGAACGATATCTCCATATTTTTCTCCGAAAAGATGCATCGCGCCTAGTTTCATCGCTTCTTCTTTCGGTAATTCTTGAATGTCTACCGGAATATTTGCCCGAATTTTTTCATTGACAATTTCTTCTACTTTGCGCAATTCT
>QFOI01000404.1 GCA_003241175.1 Pseudopedobacter saltans | reverse complement strand
GAAGGTTTCGTCAGTTTCCAAAACTTCCACATTGAAATTCAAATCCTTGTTGCGAAATGCCTTTTTCAGTTTTTCAGCAAAAAAGACTCTTTCGGATTCGATAAATTTTTGTTGGACTACGGAATGCACTTTTATCAATAAAGAAGCATCAGATTCTACTTCCAAAATAGCCACCTTAAACGCATTACCCGAACTGGTTTTGTCCTGTGCAATAAGTCCATCAGCAAATTCGTTCCAGACTTCTTTAACTTTCTCCATTTCCAATGGAATGGCTTCATTGCCAGAACCATCATCTGTCTTCGTGCCAAATTGTTGAAACAAAGAATCTAGTATATTAACACCTTTAGGCATCTGAGGTACTGCTACCGCCTTTTTTGGTTGCGGAGCAGGCACTTCAGCAATGACTTCTTTTATAGGTTGGGAAACTTTAGTTATTGGCTTTTCCTCTTTTGTTTCAATATATAATTTACTTGCAGGAGCCTGTACCTTTCCACCATTTGCGGAAGAAGTCTTTATGGTCGTTTTTCCTAGCTCATTGACCTTGAAAGCAATTGGCCCGTCAATTCGTTTTTTTTTCTGAACAACACTGCCCTCCGAACTGTTCATGGTAATTGCCTGTTGCAAATAGTTCAGCTTAATTAAAGCCATCTCAATATGCAAACGTTTATTGCGTGCTGCTTTAAAGCCAATCTCCGCATCGTTCAATACATTCAATGCGCTGACAATGTAAGAGGAAGAAACTTCTTTCGCTTTTTCACGATAACGATCTTCAAAACCGGCAACGACATCCAGTAAATCCGCAGCTTTAGGATTTTTGCAAACCAACAAGTTTCTCAAAAAATCCTGCAAGCCATTTATGAAAATATCACCTTCAAAACCTTTTTTGTTGATCTCGTTGTACAAAAGCAACGCTCCAGCTAAATCCTCGTTTTGAAAACAGTCCAATATCTGAAAATAATATTCGTCATCAAGGATATTGAGATTTTCCAATGTATTTTGGTAACTCAGTTTTCCGCCTGTAAAGGAAACAATTTTATCCATGATACTCAAGGCATCGCGCATACAGCCTTCACTTTTCTGAGCGATCACCTGCAATGCCGCTTTTTCTGCATCCACATGCTCGTTGGTTGCAATGGAAGCTAGATGCTCAACCGTGTCGTTGTTGGTTATTCTTTTAAAATCGAAAATCTGACAACGACTCAATATTGTAGGCAATAACTTGTGTTTTTCGGTTGTTGCCAATATAAACACAACATAGGAGGGAGGCTCTTCCAAAGTTTTAAGAAATGCGTTAAATGCCGCCTGACTCAACATGTGAACCTCATCTATGATGTAAACCTTATACTTTCCAGCTTGAGGTGTGAAACGGACTTGTTCCACAAGCGTACGAATATCTTCCACCGAGTTGTTGCTCGCCGCATCCAGTTCGGATATATTGAGGGAAGTTCCTTCGTTGAAACTTTTACAGGAATTGCATTGGTCGCAGGCTTCTCCTTCAGGTGAAGGATTTTCGCAGTTGATCGTTTTGGCGAAAATACGAGCACAAGTCGTCTTACCGACACCACGAGGACCACAAAAAAGATAGGCGTGCGCCAGTTGATTATTTTTGATGGCATTTTTTAAAGTGGTGGTGATATGTGACTGACCAACGACCGTATCAAAGGTTTGCGGCCTATATTTCCTTGCTGAAACGACAAACTTCTCCATATAACCTGCAAGATATAAAATGATTTGAGGATTAGGAAATTTGCACGTTTTCTCTACCATATACCTACAACCAAAAACGGTCAGTTTCTTTACTGACCGTTTTAGCGTGAGAAGCTCCCCTAAATCCTCTACTCAAAGGAGAGGACTTTTTGCATTGTTTTTTTGATCGTTTTTTACGTTCTAAAATTCCTATTGCAAAGAGAAAGTCACCTGAATATTGTATTGGACTTTTATTTTTTTGAAATCAACATCCATAGGAGGCGTGCTTTCCACATTGTCAGCAGTTGCATTTCTCGCCATCGCCATGTAAAGACGAGGAGCGTTTTCGCTAACTTCAACAGCACCGTCAATCGTTACAGCTTTACCTACGGTTTCGCCAATAGCCCCAGCTGTGTACACCGCTTTCTCCTTGGCGTTTTTTACCGCTTCGATCTGTAATTCTTTTTTCAGATCTTCCATTTTGCTGTAATCATATTTGGATACGGAAAAATTTTGTGTTGCTTCATCATCCAAAATACCAACCAGTTGGTCCATCTGTTGCGTACTTTTCAATTTTACTAGATAAGTGATGCCCGCTTTTAAGTCAGGATTGTTTTTCTTGTTCTTTTTGTAGATAATGATATTGCCATTCCAGCCATTGTAACTTTGTACGGTAATTTCTTTGTCGGTAAGACCAATTTCTTTTGCCTTTTGCAAAAACTGATTTTTGATGGTTTCAATATCGACTTTGTCGTTGTTTTTCTTGTTGTATTCCCTAAGAGCGACCTGTACATAAATTTCGTCTGGAGTAACTTCTTTCCAGGCCGTCCCATTGGCGTTGATTGTTCTCTGAGGTGTAGTGTTGGTTTGTGCCATAGTGCTAAAAATTCCAGATACTAAAATAACTGCGAGTAAAAATGTTCTTTTCATAATTTAATCTTTTTTATTGTGTCTCATGCAACCTATTACGAAAAGAATGCCAAAGAGTGTTTGGTTATAGCTGTTTGATTTTCATTATTTTAACAAATGGAACTTTAGTGGGTAGAATTATTTCTTTTTATACGATTCAAACAAACTCATCAATTCTTGTGCATCTTCAATATTCATTTTTCCCGCTTGTAAAAGGCGCAATTGTCTACGGTGCAAAGCACCTTCATATTGGCGGATTTCTTCCTCTGTTTGGGGAACGATGCGAGGAACTGCTTTGGGTCGACGGTTTTCGTCTAAGGCAACAAATGTGAAATAAGCTTCGTTGGTTTCTATTTGTTTTTGGTTAAGATGGTCTTCTTCCCACACTTTTAGATAAATCTCCATGGATGAACGAAAGGCGCGCGTCACTTTTGCTTCTATCATGACATTACTTCCTAAGCGAATTGGATCCTTGAAACTCAGATTGTCAACGCTGACCGTCATTCCTTTGGAGTTGGAATGTTTGGCAGAAGCAATTCCCGAGGCGATGTCCATCCAATACATCAATCTTCCTCCCATGAGATTGCCGAAGTAATTGGTATCGTTGGGCAACACCAATTCATTCATAATAACCAAACTTTGACTGGGATATTTGAAATCGTCCTGTTCCATTTAGCGTATTTATCTGTTTTGTAAATTTGCACAAATATGCGGATTATAGATTTTGTAATTTCATATTGGGAATAAAATATTTCATTGTAGGTTTGCTCCCTATCATTATTATGCCGAATAGTTTAAAAAAGAAAAAAAGTCCCGCTGTAGACAATTCTCAAAAATTGATAGCAGACAAAACACCGGATGTGACTGTAAATGAAGTCGTTAAAG
>QFOI01000403.1 GCA_003241175.1 Pseudopedobacter saltans | reverse complement strand
GATGATACCGCAATCGCCCGAAATACAAAAGGACATCCTTCACATAGAATTGGACAGCGTGGAGCGTAACCTCGATGCGTTGCAGGCACAGGGCAAGGAAGTGACCGGAGGGATGCTTGCCGGGGTCATCAAGCGGAAAGAAAACCTTGAAGTAAAGCTCAAAACCCTTGAACACGATATTGAGAACCGAAAAGATGATGTGGTTGACTTTAAAATGATGGGTATTGACCATCTGTTTGTGGACGAAAGCCACCAATTCAAAAACCTGATGTTCAACACAAGGCATACAAGAGTTGCCGGATTGGGCAATGTGGACGGTAGCTTAAAGGCAATGAACCTGCTCTTTGCCATTCGTACCATCCAGGAACGCACGGGTGCAGATATGGGCGCAACATTCCTTTCGGGGACAACCATCAGCAATTCTTTAACGGAACTGTACCTGCTGTTCAAATACCTGCGACCAAAAGCAATGGAAAAACAAGGTATCCATTCCTTTGATGCCTGGGCGGCTATCTATGCAAGGAAAACCACCGATTACGAATTTTCTGTAGCCAACAATATTGTAGCAAAAGAGCGTTTCCGCTACTTTATCAAAGTGCCGGAACTGGCGCAATTCTATTCCGAAATCACGGATTACCGGACAGCAAAAGACATAGGCATTGACCGCCCCAATAAGAACGAGATACTGTATAACATTCCACCAACCCCATTTCAGGAGCTTTTCATTAAAAAGCTGATGGAGTTTGCTAAAACCGGAAATGCGGAACTATTGGGCAGACCTCCGCTAAGTCAAAGTGAGGAAAAAGCAAAGATGCTCATCGCTACGGACTATGCCCGTAAGATGTCGCTGGATATGCGTATGGTAAGCGGTATCTACGCAGACCATCCCGACAACAAGGCTTCGCATTGTGCGGCAAACATTGCCAAATATTACAACCAATACAACGCACAGAAAGGAACGCAGTTCGTTTTCTCCGATTTGGGAACATACAAGTCGGGCGAATGGAATGTATACTCCGAGATAAAACGCAAACTCGTTGAAGACCACGGCATCCCCGCACACGAAGTCCGCTTTATTCAGGAGGTGAAAAATGACAAGCAATGCAAGGAGCTTATCAAAGGAATGAACGAGGGCAAAATCCGTGTACTGTTCGGCTCTACAAGTATGTTGGGTACAGGGGTGAATGCACAGAAAAGAGCCGTTGCCGTACATCATCTTGATACGCCGTGGCGACCAAGCGACCTTGCCCAGCGTGATGGCAGGGCGGTAAGAAAAGGCAATGAGATTGCCAAATTCTTTGCGGGCAACAAAGTGGATGTGATTATCTATGCCGTAGAGAAATCATTGGACAGTTACAAGTTCAACCTGCTGTACAACAAACAACTTTTTATAGACCAGTTAAAGACAAACAACTTTGGTAAACGTACGATTGACGAAGGCAGTATGGACGAAAAATCGGGAATGAACTTTTCGGAATATGTGGCAATCCTGTCTGGAAATACAGACCTTTTGGATAAAGCCAAACTGGAAAAACAGATTGCCGGATTGGAAAGCGAAAAACAAGCGTTCAACCGTTCTAAGTTCAGTGCCAAATACAAACTGCAAGATTGTACGGAAATGCTCGAAAGTGCGCAATCCCGCTTGAACCGAATGAGCCTCGATTGGAACAATCTGCAAGGACGTATCCAAAAGCATTCAGACGGTACGATTGCCAATACTGTTCAGTTAGACGGCTTAGCCTCCAATGCGGATATAAAACAGGTCGGCGCAAGGCTCAACCAGCTTGCGGACACAGCCCGCACAGGAGGTCAGTATGAGGAAATCGGAAGCCTTTACGGTTTTACCTTATTGGTCAAAACCGAAATGTCCGAAAAAGAGGGCGTGGACATCCGGGTAAATCGGTTTTTAATACAGGGAGAAGGCAATATCAAATACACGTACAACAACGGTATTATCGCCAAAGATGAAAAGCTGGCGGCTATGAATTTCCTGAACGCATTGGAGAAACTACCCGGTTATATTGATCAGGAGCAAAAGAAAATTGTCGAAATACAAAAAGACCTGCCTGTACTTCAGGAAGTGGCCAATGGAACATGGTCTAAGGAAAACCGGCTGGGCGAGCTCAAAACGGAACTGGCTGCCGTAGAAAGAAAGATACAGTTGTCTATTACACCGGAAACAAAGGGGGAACCTGCGATACAGGCCGAAAAACAGAAAGAAACGCCACAGGCTTCAGAAAGTATTGTAAGGACAAAAGGGATTAACATATCCAGAGGTTCCTTCTAACTATCATGCTCCATTTTTTTAATAAAAGCATCTCGAAAACTAACCAATAATACAAAATCAGCTATACGTTGCACCTAACTTAGACTGCCGGTCTTTCAACTCTAAAAATACAAATTAATCCACCTGCATTTATAATTCCACATCTCAACGCCAAACCATTTCACGTCATTGCCATAACCCGTAAGGGCATAAGCCAATATGGCTGCTACATTACCGGGAGTTATTTCATAGGTAAGTAATGCCAGGCTCAACTACGTAAAAGCATCGCCGAATAGACTTGCGATTTGGACAAAATAAAGTCTTGCGAAAGTGGTATTTACAAGGCTTTAAAAGGTAATTGCTTTTATAAATAACCCCTTTTTCATTATAGGAAAATATTTGTAATAATTTCCTCGTGTTATGTTAATTAGTGTAAGTGTCCTTTGGATATATTTATGCCGGAAAGAATTACTGATAAAATGAATAATGCGATAAACACAATTACTCCAAGAGCAATCAGACTCCACATCAAAATTCTTGATGAACCTTTGGTGTTTTTTGTACCTCCTCTATTTTTCTGAAGAGGTACAAATTTTTTCTTCTTTCTTGTTTTCTTCATTTTATTATTTCTCGATGTCATTGAATGGATGATGGTTGTCTTATTCCTCCTCTTCATCGTCTTTAATTGCAGAAAGAATAGTATAGGCGTTCTTGACTGACTACCACTGTAAGTCGTTCTGTATTGACCATTGACAGTAATTCTATTGGTATATATCCTGCTTTCAATACCTTTTGAAACCGGAAGGTTCCCTCTAACTATCATCCTCCATTTTTTTAATAAGGGCTTCTCGAAGACCGTCAATGAATTTGGTACGATTTATTTTTCTGGATTTAAGTTCCATAAATGTGTGATAAAAATCTCCTAAGTCAATATTAAATACACTTTCAGATATTTTAACGATCTCCTTTATATCCGCATTGCCATTATTTATGACCCCTTGCGAATACAATGCATAAATCAATTCAATCAGAGCCGTTTTGCTGCCTGTCCAATTCAACGCAGGATTGCTAATTTCTTTTTTCTGCGAGTTATGATAAAGTTGGTCTTCAAGATAGACTTGAATCAAGTCGTTGGCAATGATTTTTGCTACTTTATAATCATGGGATGTAGAAAACGAATGATCTGCCTCAAAGTAATGCGTGTCCAGCGGCACGG
>QFOI01000402.1 GCA_003241175.1 Pseudopedobacter saltans | reverse complement strand
AGGTCTTTAAAATCCATCGGAAAGTTCAATTTTCTGATGTTTATAGGATCCATTGTACAGTTTTTGCCGTTATAACTTTACCCCCTCTTTATGAAAAGCAATACTTGAACCTACCCAAGACTTATCCGCATTATATCTAACCCCAACCATTTTTCCTTTACTTAAACGAGCGAGATTATTCACCAAAATGTGCTGTTTGCTAGCCTCATCCCAAAAAAACATTAGCCTAATCTCAACCACAGCATCTACATCTAGCGTCTTGACAATAGGTGCATATTGAACCTTTTTTTGTAGTATCCAATTTTCCGGATCGCTAATGGATTGGATCGATTCTATTGTTACATCGATGACCACACCTTGACCGGCAAAAGAAAATAACGGTTTCAGCACATAGTTTTCTAAATCGGTCGGAATCTGTTTTACCTCATTCAAAAATCGAGTTTCCGGTACATATTCGTTCAATAGAAATGGCAATGAGTACTTGCTAATCTTGTAGAACCAATTGGGATGGGGACACCATTCAACATTTAGTGGTTTTGTGATATCCAAAAAAGTTTTCAATTCATGTTTATGCGCCTCGAAATCATCAAAAATCATTCTATTGTAAATCCTTTTAACTTGTTGTTTTTCCTCATTTTTCATGTAAAAAACATTTCCGTCCTCCTCAAACACGTCACTTATGCAGACAACTGGAATCCCCAATTTTTCTGCAGTAATCGTAAAATCAATTCTCGTCTTTTGAGCAGCAGGTTGCAATTCCAATAGAATCACTTCCTCTGGTTGGAGACCATGGAGAATTAGTTTGCGCAACAAAGTCTCATATTGTGCTACATCATAACCACTGAAAAAGTTAGTCCAAGAATCGTCAATAGCATAAGCTTCGTGATAGGCAAATGCCTCGATTTCCTGAAAATAAAACATGGTAGGAAAGCCTTGCAATTCAATAAGTCTAGGAACAATATTGCCGTCTTCCTCTTCACAAATACCAAAATCCAAACTAAACATTTCGCAAATACCCTCATCGCCCGGAACAAAGTGGTGCTTAGGAATAGCGGCATTCATTTTCCCTGAAGCAATAGCGTCTTGTAGTTGTGCTATAATTATTTTGGAAGCGTCTTGTAACTCCTTAACTAACTCTTCTGGCAAGAAAACGGGCGTTTCCGCTATTTTAAAAACAAGGTCTCCTGGATATTTTTTGTCAATTAGATCTAAGGCTTTTTGATAGGCGCTTTCTGTAAAATTATCATTAAACGTTTGACGAACTTCTGATATCATATTTATTATTAGACTTAAAGCATTGGGTTAACAATAATTGCACTATTCAAATTTAGCACAAAACTGGAATATTCATGTAAACTCAGCTATTATTTTGCATTCATTGATTTCACAACAAAGTACACTATTGGAATAAAAATCAAACCTGACATCATAGGAAAAAGCCACACTCCGAGACTATTAGTAGAACCAATAGCGCCTCTTATAGTTTGTAAAGTTGACCATCCGAAAATAATGACAATAATGGTTTTGAGATATCTTATAAGCCTTGTCGCATAAGTGTATTGTATTGGTGCGTTGTCATCCGTAATATTCGTTGGATAATTAAAAAGATGTGGAAATTTGTTTAAATATGTCATCCCAACAAACAGGAAAGAAGCTATTGTCGGTAATATTATGATACTAGTCTTTCCTCCAAATCCGTCAACTTCACCTTTTCCATTATAATGTATGGGAATAGAATTGGGTAATCGATGATAGTTGACAATAATTAAAATCCATATACATAAAAATGCCATCCATCCAACGATTTCGAAGGTCTTGTCAATAGTCGAAAGCTGTAAATTCACTTTAGGCCTTATCATCTTATTTTATGCTGTTAGTTTGAATATAAAATAGTAAATCAATTTTGATTTTCAAAAGACAAACTATTGGCTACACGTTCAATTTTTCTTCTAAAAATAAAAAATTCCAATATGGAAAAAATGATACGTGCAATCAAAAAGAGCATTAAATACATCAGTGGCGACATACTATATTCACCAAAACGAATTAGCCCAGATACCAAAAAAAATACACATACGATTAACGGAACCAACAAAAAAGTCATCATGGACAAAAACCAGGTATTTCTAATCTTAGGAATAAAGTTGAAAAAAATCACCAAAGAGTTAAATGACATCAATACAAAAAACACGAAAGAGAAACCTAATTCTGTTAAAATCACCAAAATCTCTAAAATGGCACTAAAAAAACCTTCACTGTTTGTATGACTATTAGAGACTAGAATTCGATACAAAAAATACAAAACAAAAGTCAACAACAAGTCGAGTATTGAAAACTTGGTGATCGTTAGCTTAAGTCTGTTTTTGTTGGTTGCCAATATGAAAATAGATATTTTTTTGTTGGAGTTATTTTACATCGCTCACATGGAGTTGGCTTTCTTTCCTAATATCTTCTGTCGCCTGATCCAAAAACGCGGGTAACAATACACTTTGGGTAAATAAAATTTTATCGGGATCTTCCAATTGCTCCAACATGCTGTAATATTTTTCTTCACCATGCTCGGCAATCACTTTTTCCTTAATATAGTCCTTCAATAAATGCGAACGCATCCCCATAGCATCTGCTTCTGGGTGAAATTGCGTCCCAATCATTTCTGGCGAAAACCTGATCCCCATAATGGCTCTTTCCAGAGGCACGTGTGGGCGTTCCTTTTCTATGGCCAAGATAGATGCATTAAGTTCCTCCAACCGCCAACGATCAGGTTCTATGACTTGATAGTCTCGACTATCAACAGCGTAAAAAGGGTTATCTAATTGTTGAAATAATTTTTCGGTCAGCCCTTCTTCTACTTTCGTAATCGGAAAAACGCCGAAAGAAGTGGACATTCTTTTGCAGACATTTCCTATCATAAAATAACGGCAAGCCAACTGGAAAGAATGGCAGATAAAAAAAACATATTTTTTCTTGCCGTCTTCTGCTTGTAGATTATAGTTATACAGTTTCTCAATCATCTTGAAAAACTTATGCTCCCATTCCCAACCTTCTTCGTCGAAAGGTGACCCTGGCCCTCCACTGGATACATATATATCATAAGAAGTATCAGGCACTTCATTTTTTTGCCTGACGTCAAATTCGTTAACGATATAATTGTATTGGTGAGATTCAAGATAGCCCCTTACTATTTTTCGGATACAGCCCATGCCCTGATTTTCATATCCGTTATTCATATCCAAAAGAGCCACTCTTACCACCTTATCTGATTGCTGCATATTAACAAATCTACTAAAAAATAGATTATTTTCCATGAAAACCACCTATCAAATGCCGTATAACAGGCTTAAACAGCAAATTGACTCAAGATATAATCCACCACATCCGACAAGTTGTGCCGTTGCTCATACACTTCCAATTGCCTATCTGCTCCTGTACCTTTTTCCAATGTTTTTATGACTGTTTCTAGCCCATGACGACTTCCTAAATCGTC
>QFOI01000401.1 GCA_003241175.1 Pseudopedobacter saltans | reverse complement strand
AACCTTTTTTGCAGCTGCGTAGCCTAACGATTTCTCCTGAGCTATTTTCATAAACGCTTCTAGTCCCGACATGTCGTCAATTTTCGATGCGATCCCATCACAGACATCCAGAATGAAATTTGAAACCTCAGGAAACGACACAATAAGCAGTGCTGCTACGAATGACCGTTTTAAAATGTCTGGATAGTTTGGCTCTCCCGATTTCAAGAATCCAAAAATGACACCTGCCATAGTTGCGTGTATTCCAGACTTAAACATTAGGTACCAAAGTATAATCCCAAATAGTATATGTAAAATACCTGTATTTGGTATTTTTTTGTATAAAAAATAAATTGCTAAAATTACCAAAATAACGCCAATCAAATACAGCCATGCAATAGAACCTCCATAACAAAATGCAACGATTATAATTGCAATCAAATCATCAATAATCGCCAATGCTGTAATAAATATTTTTAATGGTTCGGGTACAAATTTTCGACCAAGAATACTTAGAATACCGATCGAGAATGCAATATCTGTGGCAGTAGGGATTCCCCAGCCGTGAGCAAAATTAGTTCCCTTGCAAATTAGGACAAAAATCAGAGCAGGTGCTAACACTCCCCCAATAGCCGCAAACAAAGGCAGGATTGCCTTTTTTAAGGTGTTCAATTCTCCATCCAACAGTTCTCTTTTGATTTCCATTCCTGCTGTTAGAAAGAACAATGCCATTAATCCGTCGTTGATCCATTCAATAATGTTAGAAGGCAGAGCAGCCGAATGCAACCAAGTATTTTTGTTCTCCCAGAAAAGGATATAGTTTTCGCCGAAAGATAGATTACTAAGCACTAAGGAAAGTAAGGTGCAAATTATAAGCAAAATACCGGTACTCTTGCTGCTTCTGGTGAATTGGATGGCTGAAGACTTTATAACTTTTGTAATTGTTTTGATAGTTCCCATTATTGATAATTTCTCTGTCGCCTTTTACGCTTAAAGGCTTATTCCTATTTAGATACAACACATTTGATCTATAAATTTTCGATGACTCTTAGTATAAAATGCCAGTTTAATTAGCGAATATTATTGCTTTTAATTTTGAATATTCCACAAAAAATGTTACCATTCCAACTATTCTTTGTCTTTGATAACAAAAAAACCAAGTCAAAACGAATCAAAATTATATGATATGAACGAATTTTTAGAAAAAGTCTATTTGGGAAACACGGTACAAGCTTATTTGATTGCATTGATATTCCTTTTGATCACATACCCATTGGTAAAAATCGCAAAAAATATAATAATAAAAAAGATCAAATCCAAGTTGCAAAATGGAGAACACAAAACGGTCTTATTATTATTGAACATTATCGATAATTATATCGTTCCTCTTACACAATGGAATATATCGCTTGTTATTGTAAGACAGTTGAGACTTTCCGACAAAATCGATCGTACACTCGCAGTGGCTAGCTTGATCGTAACGGCTTTTTTTGTAGTACGCGCAATTAATTACTTGATAAAGTATTTTGTCAACTCTAAACTGTCGGAAGATGAGAATGGAACGAATAAGGTAAAACAGTTCAACGGAGTTATTAAAATACTAACATCAATTGTGTGGATTTTGGGACTGCTGTTCGTAGTCCAAAACACGGGACATGACGTCAGTACGTTTGTTGCTGGATTGGGCATTGGCGGTATAGCGATAGCATTAGCTGCTCAAAATATACTGAGCGATATTTTCAACTATTTTGTTATATTTTTTGATAAGCCATTTGAGGTTGGAGACTATATTGCCTTTGATACATTTTCTGGCACCATCACGAATATAGGTATAAAAACAACCAGACTTAAAAGTATAAATGGAGAACAATTGGTGATCTCTAATTCCAATCTCATGGGCAAAGTGATGTCTAATTACAAGAGAATGGAAACTCGTAGAATTTCATTTAGATTAGGGGTAGAATATAGTACTCCGACTATCCAATTAGAACGAATACCAGATATATTAAAAAATGTAATCATTCCTATCAAAAGTGTGGCATTTGACCGTGCGCATTTCTGCAATTTTGGAGACTCTTCTTTAGATTTTGAGGTGGTCTATATTGTCCAAACTTCGGACTACACTAACTATATGGATGCGCAGCAAGATATACTGTACGCAATTTATAAAGCTTTTGAAAAAGAAAATATTGGCTTTGCATTTCCAACTCAGACCTTGTTTGTAAATAATGTCAACTAATTGGCTTTTTCTAGCTATTTTAGTTTTTACTTTCGAAATACATCAACACATGCCATGCGAAGATTTTTATTAAAACTTTTGAATTTACGTAAAGACGAGGAGGATAAAGAAACGGTTTTGCAAAACCTCCCTAACAACATTTCCTTTTCTGGAGCAAACTTCTGGATATTGGTATGTGCAATTTTCATAGCATCGATTGGGCTGAATGTTAATTCAACTGCTGTCATCATTGGTGCAATGTTGATATCTCCATTGATGGGGCCAATCGTTGCATCTGGCTTCGCTCTAGGCATATACGATTTCAAATTATTAGAGAAAGCATTAAAAAATTTGTTGATTGCAACCATTGTAAGCCTTGCGGTTTCTTTCATATACTTTTCTCTCAGTCCTTTTAAAGAAGTGCAGTCCGAGCTTTTAGCTAGGACGTCGCCCAATATTTATGATATATTGATCGCGTTTTTTGGTGGTTTGGTTGGAGTGATTGCTGTTACTCGGGTAGAGAAAGGAAATCCTATTCCAGGTGTGGCTATTGCAACAGCACTAATGCCTCCTCTATGCACAGCAGGTTATGGCCTTGCCACTGGACATTGGGATTTTTTCTTCGGTGCACTTTTTTTGTACTGTATCAACTGTGTTTTTATCTGCATCTCTACTTACATTATTGTCAAATATTTAAAATATCCTGCTAAAACACAACCTGACGAAAGAAAACAGAAGCAAGTAAAATATGGCATTACGATCTTAATTATTTTAATGGTTGTTCCAGGAATTTATTTTGCTTTTGGATTATACAAGCAACAAAAATTCGAAAGTGATATCAATCTGTTTATAAATGAAGAGTTTACGGCCAATGGTAAGACAGTGATCTATAAGAAAACAAATTATAAAAGTTCGCCAAAGACAGTTGAGTTAGCTTTCCTTTCTTATCGATTTAAGGACAGTGAAAAAAAACAACTCAACGCCGATTTGGAAAATTTTGGCATCAAGAATACGAAAATAATTTTCAGACAAGATTCCATCAATAATATTGAATTGCTGAAAAGTGATATTCTCAATGAGATTCAAAATAAGAATAATTTAAATACACAAGAATCGCAGCAAATACAGTTGTTGCAGGCAGAGTTGGCAAAGTACAAATTTGACAATTTACAATATACAAAAGAGGCAAGAGCTGCGTTTCCAGGGATTAACAATATCTCTATTTCGTTTTGCCATAGGCGGTGTATAATCTCGTGGCAAAGCTTCCAGTTCTCTTTTTAACTGCATAAAAATAT
>QFOI01000032.1 GCA_003241175.1 Pseudopedobacter saltans | reverse complement strand
AGCCTTTTTGCTTTATGCCTTCCGCTTCTAGCATTTTTACTTTTTATTTTATGACATGCAGATAGACCAACAGACGCTCAACGATTTAGGTATATTCAACAGGATTGAAGAAAACTCCATTTTTCATTTGTTGAATTTTACAGTGACGTCTTATGGTCGTGAGCAGTTACAGCTATTGTTGGCAAAACCAATGCCTTCCATTGAACAAATCAATGAACGTCAGAAAGTTATACGTTATTTTACGGAACTGATTCCAATATGGACACGAAGGATTACCAATGGCACTTTATTGTTAATTGATCGGTTTTACCACACACGTATTGCTCCGATTTCCTATCCAAGCAATGCGGTTACTATCGCCGCTTACCGTTTGCTAAATGCCAATAGTTTTGGGGCGGTTCGTTATTCTGCCAAACAGTTTATTGACTTTTTGAAAGGTATTGCCGAAATAAGAGAGTTGTTGGACAACGAAAATGATTATCCAACTATCCGAAGTTCACTATTGGTTTTGAAGAAAATGCTGGAAAAACCTCATTTTCAAATTTATCAAAAAAAGCATATCACTGTAGCTGACGAATTGAATATTGGTTATTTCATGCAGAAAAGTAAGGGAGAAATACAAAACGCACTTCAGGCTTTTGGTGTATTGGAAGCGTGGATGAGTCTAGCCATAGCCTGCCAGAAACATGACTTTGTATTGCCGACATTTACGGAAAGAAAGGAACCTTACCTTAAAGCAGAAAAGCTTTACCATCCTCTTTTGCAAAATCCCAAACCTTACGATATCCAACTCGATCAGGAAAGCAATTTTCTTTTTCTGACTGGTGCCAATATGGCGGGCAAAAGTACGTTTATCAAGGCAGTTGGTTTGTCCGTTTATTTAGCGCATTTGGGTATTGGTGTTCCCGCAAAGCAGATGGAACTTTGTTATTTTGACGGACTTTTCAGCAATATCCAGATCACAGACAACATCCTTCAAGGGGAAAGTTATTTTTTCAATGAAGTAAAACGCATCAAAGATACCGTCGAGCGTATTAGCGACGGGAAAAAATGGCTGGTGCTCATTGATGAGCTATTCAAGGGGACCAATGTACGAGATGCCATGCGGTGTAGCGTAGCTGTTATTGAAGGTTTCCGAAAAGTAAAACATTCATTATTCTTACTTTCTACACATCTTTACGAAATCGAAAACGATATCAAACACTACCCCAATATACTTTTCCGCTATTTTGAAACCCACGATACGGATGGACAATTGTCGTTTAGTTACCAATTGAAAGAAGGTGTCAGCAATGATCGTATTGGCTATCTCATTTTGCAAAGAGAGGGCGTAATAGAAGAGTTGGGACGGTTGTAAGTTTTTTGTTAGTCAACTCAAAAACGATGCTTAAAAACAAATTAAAGCGCAAGAAAAATACAAGCAATATGTAGAACCTTATTTAGAAAAGCGCAACGGCAAAAATTGGAAAGTCAAAATGGAAGATGAAATTTCGAAATTATAAAAAGCAAACGGTTTAACATTGTATTATCTCTCCGACCATGTAACTTTTGAAATTTTCAAATATCAAAAGAAAAATTCTTTTCCGAAACACATTAAAACAGAGAGATGAAACACAAAAATAATTGGCTGGCAATGTCGTTAGTCGTTGTAAGTACAACAATATTTACTTCTTGTTATTACAGGCCTTATCCCAGATACAGTTATGGACCGCCTCCGCCACCAAGACATTATCATCACCATAGATATTATTACTAAAAAAGGTCGCAATCATTTGCGACCTTTCTGCTAATTATGTTCGACTATATAGCCTTTACCAGATAATAGTTCTTCTTTCCTTTTTGGATCAAAAGATATTGTTCATGCAAAAGAGCAATCGCTGATATGCTGGCTTGAATATCGGTTATCTTATTTCTGTTGATACTCACACCGCCACCTTGCACCATCTTGCGTGCTTCACCTTTACTTGGAAATATTTCGGATTCTGCAAGGAAGCTAACAATGTCCGTTTCCAGTTTACTTTTTTCCAATTCTATTTTCACAATGCCATTCATTCCTTCCAGATCATCGATAGACAAACTTTCTATTGGCGCATTTTGGGAAGAGAAAAGTTTTTCCGTGGTGGCAACCGCCTCATTATAAGCCGCTTCATCATGAACGAAAATCGTCACTTCTTTTGCTAATGCTTTTTGCAAAATACGAGCGGCTGGATCTTTTTGATGTTCGCTAATTAGGTTTTCGATTTCTTCTTTGGACAAAAACGTAAAGATTTTGATCCATTTTTGTGCATCGTCGTCAGAAGCATTGATCCAGAACTGATAGAACTGATAAGGCGTCGTCCTTTCCGCATCTAACCATACATTACCACCTTCCGTTTTTCCAAACTTGCCACCATCCGCTTTTTTCAACAATGGGCAAGTAAAGGCAAAAGCCTCTCCGCCATTTTTACGACGGATCAATTCCGAACCGGTCGTTATATTGCCCCACTGGTCGCTACCGCCCATCTGGAGTTTGCAATTGTATTTTTCGTATAGATAACTGTAATCATAACCCTGCATCAACTGGTAGGCAAATTCCGTGTAACTGATTCCCGTTTCGCTATCGATTCTTTTTTTGACACTGTCTTTGGCCATCATGTAGTTGACTGTCAACAACTTACCAATATCACGCAAAAAACCTATAAATGAAATCTCTTTGAACCAATCATAGTTATTGACCAATACCGCAGCATTGGGCTTATCAGAGTCAAAATCCAAAAACTTGGTCAGCTGCTTCTGTACACCTGCCACATTTGCAGCAAGAGAAGCTTCATCCAAAAGGTTGCGTTCTGCACTTTTTCCAGTAGGGTCTCCAATCATCCCAGTCGCGCCGCCAATCAATACAAAAGGTTTGTGTCCTGCATTTTGCAAGTGTCGAAGCAAGATGATAGGAACCAAGCTACCAATATGCAAACTCGTTGCCGTTGGGTCAAATCCAATATAACCAGAAGTCATTTCTTTGTTCAATTGTTCTTCTGTTCCAGGCATAATATCCTGGATCATACCACGCCAACGCAAATCTTCTATCAGGTTCATTTTGTACAAAAATTTGGGCAAAAGTAAACCAACGAATCTGAGTTTCCATAAGAATCGGCCAATAAGCATGAACATTTTTGACGGAAATAAGACGATATAAGCAACAATCGTTAACAATATTGTAAGACGATTTTCGTTTGAAAGTGTAATCAAGTTGTATGAATTGTTTAAAACCTTTTGCCCTGTTGGCGATAGGATATTTTGTCTCCTCTGTAAGCCTTAGAGCCCAGTTTCGTACCTATTCCAATGAGTTTTTGAATATTGGGGCTGGTGCAAGAGCGCTGGGCATGGGAGGCGCACAAGTGGCATCAGCTACAGATGTCACGGCCGGATATTGGAATCCCGCAGGTCTCGCTCATGTAAACGAAACGCCCGAATTTGCAGCCCAACACGCAGAATATTTTTCAGGAATAGGCAAATATGATTATTTGGCGGGGGCGTTTCCGGTGGCAAATGGAGAACGAACATTGGGCGTATCAATGCTACGTTTTGGCGTGGATGACATTCCCAATACTTTATTTTTGGTCAATCCCGACGGAAGCTTGAATTACAATAACATTACATCGTTTTCTTCCGCCGATTATGCATTTTTGTTTAGTTATGCGCAGTTTTTGCGTAATGACGATGATTTGCAAATAAGTTTTGGAGGTAATGCAAAGATCATTTACCGAAAGGTCGGAACATTTGCCAACGCTTGGGGAGCTGGTTTGGATGCTGCATTGATGTTTCGCGGTCAAAGTTGGAGTGCAGGTATTGTCGCTAAAGACATAACAACAACTTACAACGCTTGGAAGTTCCATTTTACAGACGCAGAAAAGCAACAACTGTATCTTACTAACAATGATATTCCCATAAAGTCAACGGAATCAACAGCACCATCATTACAATTGGGAGGTGCTTATAATTTTGAATTCAATGAGAAATTTACACTCTCCACAGAAGCCAGTTTGAATTTTACTTTTGATGGACAACGCAATACTTTGATCAGCGGTAAACCGATCAGCATAGATCCACATTTGGGTATTGAGGCCAATATTTCTGACAAGGTATTTATCAGAGGAGGTATATCTAATTTCCAAAGGGCATTGAAAGATGGCGATACATTGAATATTAAAAAAACCTGGATATATCAACCTAGTGTTGGAGCTGGCTTCAAGTTAGGAAATGCTACGATTGACTATGCTTTTGTCAATTTGGCCAATCAATCTAACCCACTGTATACCCATGTCTTTTCTTTAAAAATATTTTTAGGTCAAAGAGAACACTAACCCTTTAGTTCAAGAAATGAAACGCTTTATCAAAATATTGTTTTTTGTTTTCCTTTCAGGCTATTGCTTTGTAGGGACAGCTCAACAATACAACAATGAATGGATTGATTATAGCAAAACCTATTATAAATTCAAGGTTGGCACAACCGGCCTTTACAGAATAACATACGCGACCCTTCAATCATTGGGATTGAGTACCACTCCAGCAAATCAGTTTCAGTTATGGCGAAATGGGCAGGTCGTACCTATCTATTTGTCTAATACGGACGAAAACACGGCAATGTCTAGCTCCGATTATATTGAATTTTGGGGGAAACAAAATGACGGACAACCCGATTCTATGCTGTACAGAAACAAAAGTGCGCAGCTTGACAAATATTATAGTCTTGAGACCGACTCAGCAACTTTTTTTCTTACAGTCAATTCGACCACTTCACAAAACCTGCATTATCAGAAAGTCAGCAACTCTGTGCCGGCAGGAGCGACTCCGGAGGCATATTGTTGGGGGCTCTGGGAAACGCATTTTCATAATGCAGTTAATCCAGGTATGGCCAATTTTGCCTATGGAGACCCTATCTATTCCTCTTCTTATGACATTGGCGAAGGATGGGTTTCAGATGACATTAATTCTGGAACATCTAAGACAGCAGAAGGATCCTTCCTTCAAGTATATACTTCTGGGCCTTCCGCAACTCTTAAAGTTGGAGTTGTAGGACGATCCACTCTTGGACAACAAAGAACAGTAAGCCTTCTTTTGAATAGTACAACTTTGGAAAGTCAGCGAATAGATGGCCTAAATGCTGGAACTTTTAACATATCAATAAGCGATTTGAGTAAAATAAGCGACAGGAACATATTTGAAGTCACCCATAGCATACCAACACCCAACAACAATGACCGCGTAGCCATTTCTTATATTACTTTGCAGTTCCCAAGAATGTGGAATTTTGGGGACGCTACTCTTTTTGGTTTCTCCATGGATGCAAAAGCAACGTCCTCCTACATCGCAATATCTGGATACTCGGCCAAAAGCTTTACCCCAATCTTGTATGATATAACAAATGCCATCAGATATACGGGAACTGTTCAAGGAGGAAACATTCAATACTATGTTAATCCGAGTAATACAAAAAGGGATTTTATTTTCATTGGGCAAGACAATCAAAGTTCTAATGTTTCAAGTATCGTCTCCAGAAAATTTGTTGATTATAAAGTCTCAGGACAAGGCGATTTCTTAATGATTACAGGTGCAGCATTACGAACCGACGACGATCCCGTAGCAAAATACCAAGCTTATAGAAATAGTGCAGCAGGAGGAGGTTACAATGCACAGATTTATGACATGGGGCAGCTAGAAGACCAGTTTTCTTTTGGTATCAGGATGCATCCGCTTTCCGTAAAAAACTTCCTTCGTTATGCGAGAAATACTTTTTCCCAAAAACCGAAATACGTTCTTTTACTGGGTCATGGATTGACTTACAATGAGTATTATTATAATCAATCCTCTACAAATATCAACCGATTTGCTATTATACCCACATTTGGACAGCCGGCGTCCGATAATCTTCTAGCATCTGATGGCTATGATGCAGTTCCTGCAACACCAATAGGTCGTCTGTCTACAATATCTACTACTGAAATAACCAACTATCTTAGTAAGCTTCAAGAATATGAAAGCCAACAACAGAGCTCTGTTCAAACTATTGATAACAAAGCGTGGATGAAGACAGCTGTTCATATTGCAGGAGGTAGCGACGATAACCAATCTGGAGATTTTATACGTTATCTTAAAGCTGTACAGGATGTTATTTCAGATAGTTTAATGGGATACACGGTTTACAACTTCAACAAAATAACTAATAACTCAACAGCCTCATTGAACAATGTTCTTTTGAGATCCCTATTCAAATCTGGAATAGGCCTTATCAATTATTGGGGGCATGCGTCATCAACAACTTTGGATTATAATTTAGATGATCCTTCCAATTACGGAAACGTGGGCAAATACCCTTCTTTTTATGTTAGTGGTTGCGACTTATTTCAAGCAACATTCACCTATAACGAAACAAGACTCAGCAAACTGTATACTGTACCAGAAAACTATGTGTTTAGCCCTAGTGTAGGATCTATTAATTTCATCGCACAAAGCTATCTTGGAGTTGTCAGTTATTTGAGTAATTACAATACGCCTTTTTATAAAAGTTTGGACAAAGACAACTATGGACAACCAATGTCAATTAGTTTGGCAACAGCAGCGAAGACAGTAATAGGATCTGCTCCAATAGATGGAACGTCTTCAACGGATACTTTAACACGTAATGCCCAAGTGGAGCAAATCACTTTGTTGGGAGATCCCGCCATTAAAGTAAATTCATTTTCTAAACCAGATTTTGCCATAGAGGATGCATCAGTCATTGTATCTCCGTCTTATATTGATATTTCGCAAAGCAAATTTCATGTAAAAGCGTACATCAATAATCTGGGAAAGGCAACTGGAGATTCTTTGCTAATTCAAATACGGCATCTTCATCCAAATGGATCCTCGGATGTTATTTATTACAAAAACATTGCGGCTGTACGTTATAGAGATTCTATAGAACTTGACGTACCAATCAATGCCGCAATAGATGCGGGGCAAAATACGCTTGCCTTCAGCTTAGATCCGTTAAACAAGTATGACGAATTGAGCAAAACCAACAATGTTTTGAATAAATCAGTATTTATTTATACGGTAGGTCTTTCTCCTATATTTCCTTACAACTATTCTATCGTCAATAAACAAAATATAAAACTTATAGCATCAACAGCCAATCCTATTGCCACATCGACGCAATATGTCATGGAGATAGATACGACTGCACTGTTTAATTCCTCCTTTAAAAACCGTCAAACTTTAACCTCATCTGGAGGCGTTTTGGAATTTTCCCCTGGTGTGACATTTCAAGACAGTACGGTATACTATTGGCGCGTCTCTGATGTTCCAGCAAATGGCAGTGATTATCATTGGAATCAAGCCAGCTTCTTATACTTAGCTAAGGCAACTTACGGAGGATACAACCAGTCTCACCTATACCAACATTTTGGATCTGATCTTAATCGTATTCAGTTGGATAGCACTAGTCGCGTTTGGAGCTTTTTAGGTAATCCGCAGCTTTTTGAGTTAAAAACGGGAGTATTTTCCGTTAGTAGTTCACAATACAATGACTTTAGTATTGCTGTCAATACCAACAATATCACGGCTTTCCACTGTAATTGGGGAGACGGATTGGTTTTCAATCTTTTTGACCCCAAAACTTTTAAACCATATTACAATCAAGCTCAACCGTCTTTGACAAAAAATAATGGAGAAGGGCTCTTTATGGGATCCCAATCATCATTACCAGCAGACTGTGCCACGCAGGGAAGTACGCAAACTAATCTTACAACCAATTTTGAGTTTTATTCTAGCAGCTATAACGACAGGGCTTTGGCTAGTCAGTTTATGGACTGGATACCTAACGGAACTTTTGTTGCGGTCCGTTTTTTTCCAAATCTCTACAATAGCTCTCCAAGAATTCCCGATTGGAAAGCAGATCCAACTGCCAATTCTTTGTACAATAATCTTGTCAACGCTGGCTTTACTACAATCGATAATGCGGCCTACCCGCACAACTGGGCATTTATTTATCAGAAAAAAAATGGAACATTCACACCTATCACTATTATAACGGCTAACGCTTCCGATCAGGTAAATTATACAACAACGATCAATACTCCAGATTCCTTAGGATATGTAACTTCTCCCAAATTTGGCCCATCCAAAGGTTGGCACACAATGGAATGGCAAGGGAAAACCATCGACCCAGGAGCTGGTGACAAGGCTGACATTGATTTATTTGGAATTGACAATGCAGGCAATTCGACTTATTTGAGAACAATCTCCATGTCACAAACATCCAACGATATTTCCAATATAAATGCGGCGACTTATCCTTATCTGCAAATGAGGATGCGCAATGCAGATAGCACGTATGAGACACCCTATCAGCTGAAATATTGGCGCCTGTTTTATGATCCAATTCCAGAAGGCGCTTTGGCTGCCAATGTGTATTACCAATCGGACAAAGACACTTTAAACAAAGGGGCGGATTACAAATTTGCCATTGCATTCAAAAATATAAGTGATACCAAGTTTGAAGATAGTATCAAGGTAAATTACACTTTGACGGACAAAAACAATGTTGCCCATTTGGTGAGCTTACCAAGACTAAAGGCATTGGAACCTGGAGATACCGCCTTGATAAAAGTTTCCATTCCTGGGCTTGCGACAACAGGAGACATCAATACGACTAACTATACTGGCATGAACTCCCAATATCTAGATGTAAATCCAGATAATGATCAACCAGAATATACACATGTCAACAATTTCCTTGGAAAACCATTGATGATTAATGGAGACGATGGTAATGCTTCTTTGGATATTACTTTCGACGGTTTACACATTCTCAATAACGATATTGTATCCTCCACTCCTAAAATTATTGCTAAACTGTTAAGTGACTCCAAATCTCAATTACTACGAGACACTTCCTTATTGACAGTTTATCTGAAATATCCTGATGGCACTTTGAAAAGATTCAAATACGGAACCGACACATTGATGTTTACACAGGCAAAGGATAGCGCTAATAATTTCGCATTGGCCAATTTTGGACCTTTTTTGACACAAGATGGTACTTATCAATTAATTATTCAAGGTAAAAGTAGTACGGAAGCAGACAAGACAGCCCAATATTCGGTTAGTTTTCAAGTCTACAATAAGCCAATGATTTCGGATATGTTCAACTATCCAAATCCATTTACAACATCAACAGCATTTGTATTCACATTAACTGGAAGTGTTATCCCTCAAAACATTAGAATCGAGATATTGACAATAACAGGTAAAATCGTCAAGGAAATTACCAAAGCTGAGCTAGGTCCTTTGCATATCGGTCGCAACATTACAGAATACAAATGGGACGGTACAGACCAATATGGTCAAAAACTGGCAAATGGTGTTTATATATATCGTGTGATCACCAATCTTGATGGTAAAAAGTTAGACCACTTTAATGTTTCTGATGATGCCAATACAGGACAATATTTCAACAAAGGTTATGGAAAAATGTATCTAATGCGTTAATCTTGCAGTATGCGAGTAGTTGGAATTGGTACTAGAATTATTGATTTTTTGGTGGACACTATTGTTATTTTATTGATTAGTTATCTATTCAATAGGACGAGTAATTTTTATCAATACTATTGGAATTTTTCAGGGATCTCTTATTGGCAAGTCTATTGCGTAGTAACAGTTTTGTATTATATTATTGGAGAAGGATTATTTAAAACGACCTTGGGAAAGAAGGCTTCTATCTCCAAGGTCGTTAACAGTAAAGGTGAAAAACCTAGTTTTTTACAGATTGTCGTCCGTAGTATAGTCCGTCTTTTCCCTTTGGATTTTATCTTTATTCCTTTTACGGACAGGACCTTGCACGACATTGCGAGCAAGACTTTTGTGGTCGAAAAGTAATATTATTTTACGATATTGATCTGATAACTACCGGTTAACGACTGGTCTGCATCTTTGTTCCAAACCTTGAAATCAACCTTGTAGTAACTATACTCTTTTTCTTGTTTTGTTACTGTTGCCTGCATCCTGATCATCTGTGCTTTGTTTAATGGAATTGCTGCTTGATCTTTGAATAAGTCAGCAACATCCACTACAGAAGTACCATCGTTAGTGACGATTTTTTCCGAAGCACCAAGAGCGATAGAGTCTTTTTGGCTTTTCCATCCATTCACCAAGAGGCGAAGCTCAATCATCTCTCCCACTTTTACTTCATTGCTGTCGTTAACGAGTGATCCGTTGGCACGTAACATAAATGCTTGTTCTACTTTCAGATCACCCTTGGTATCTAAAGCAATATTATTTCGAATGATGGTGCCATCATTCGTTTGTATTTTCTTTACAACTTCACTTTCTGAAAAAGTTTTTCTTCCATTTTCCTTACAAGCCGTAAAAACCGCCGCCAACAATACTATTCCTAAAATCTTCTTCATTAGTCAAATTTTTTGCAAATATACCTTTACAAGACTCCGCTTTTTTACATATTAGCGGAAATGAAAACAAATTGTGGTTTTATTTGGAAAAAAGGGCAGGTAATTCCGTTTGTGCACGTTCATAATCCTCCGGAATTCCAATATCAATAAAGTATCCATTTTGCAATAGTCCGAAAAGCGAACCTTGAGCAGCTTGCGGTTCAAGAAATTCCTTTTCAAAAGAAAACTTCTCTGGGAAATCCATTTGCATAAAACGGTCAACATCCAATGCATAAATGCCTCCATTGATATTGCCTTTTTCGTAAAACTGTTTTTCTTTGAAATCCGTCACTTTGTTTTTCCCATCGATTTCAACAAAACCGTATCTTTCAAAATCTACCATTGGCTTCAACGCCAAAGTACACAAGGATTGCTGTTGGTTGTGAAAATCCAAAAGCGCGGTCGTGTCCACTTGGAACATCGTGTCTCCGTTGGCAATCAATACGTTGGGACATTTCGTCAACATTAAGGCCTTTTTGATAGCGCCACCTGTTCCCAATGGTTCATTTTCCACTGAAATTTTATATTGGGCATCCGTATTGGAAAAAGGAGAATCGGAAGACGACAGATAGGCCTCTATTACCTCCTGTTTGTATCCTAAGGCGAAAACAAACGTAGTTACTTCTTGCGACAAAAAATACCGAACCAAATACCATAAAAAAGGCTTTCCATCAATATAAGCCATGCTTTTGGGTAGATCGGGAACAACGCTCTTGAGTCGCGTCCCTAAACCACCAGACAGTATGATACATTCCTTTTCCATTAGCCTTTGTTTCTCCAGGTAATCAACCCTTTTTGCGTCAATTGAAAATCTCTAACCACGCCGCCAAGCGCCAAAAGTTTTTCAACTACTTGATAACGTGTATTGTTGGGACAGTAAAAAGTCATAAAACCACCGCCGCCAGCACCACTAATTTTCCCTCCAGTTGCTCCCGCTTTTATTGCCGTTTCATAAATATCATCCATAAAACTGTTGGAGATATTGGCCGCCATCTGCTTTTTCTGCTGAAAACCAAAATCCAAAATTTTCCCAAATGAATTGAGGTCGCCTTTGAGTAAAGCCTCTTTCAGCATAACCGCTTGTTTTTTGAGGTTATGCATGGCTTCAATTGATTTTTCGTTATTGGAACGCACATTTTTTTGCTGCTCCTCAATGATTTTTGCACTTTCCCGGCTTGTAGAAGTATAATACAAAACCAGATTGTTCTCCAGTTCGTTGACATACTCTTCACGTATACGCAAAGGGTTGACGATCACTTTATCGTCTGCATAAAACTCCATAAAATTACATCCACCAAATGTGGCAGCATACTGATCCTGCTTGCCGCCACTAAGATGCAGATCATTACGTTCAATATCATATGCATAATGAGCAATATCATATTCGCCCAAAGGCAATTTCAGCATTTCTGCAAAAGCTCCTATAATGGCAACCACTAAAGTTGACGATGTGCCAAGTCCACTTCCTGCAGGTGCATCTACATAGGTTGATAATCGCAATCCATTGACAGAAATCCCATAGTCTTTTTGGATACGGTTATAGACACCTTTCAACAAATCCAAATGCCCATTTATGGGAAGTTCTAACTGCCAATCATAGGTTTCCGATTCATTTCGGTCCAGTGCGCATACCGTTATTTTGCCATCATCTGTCGGTTCTATATTGGCATGTGCGTAAAGGGATAACGTAATATTCAAAATAGCGCCACCATAAAGATCACTATAAGGACTAACATCCGTACCTCCTCCTGCTAATCCAATACGAAGTGGGGCCTTACTTCTGTAAATCATCGAATTGTAAAAATTTTATAGGCAAAGTAAATCATTTATGGGCATAAAAAAACCACCGATTAAGGTGGTTGTGTGCCCAGAACAGGAATCGAACCTGCACTCCCTTGCGAGAACCAGATTTTGAGTCTAGCGCGTCTACCAATTCCGCCATCTGGGCTCCTACTCTGATTGTGAGTGGGTTGCAAATGTAGTCGCCAAAATTTAGACTACAAAATTTTTAAGCAAATAAATTTTACTTACAGCAACTCTTCTTGGGCAAAAAAATCGCCTTCAAAACTTTTCCTATTTTCTTCAATACGTCCATGGACGCAAATTTACGATTTTTGAAAAGCTCTTTGTTGTTACCGTAAACTTAAAACCCCTAAATACGCCAATACTTTCATTTGCAAAATTTTCCGCAATTTTGTGGCATAACAAAAGATCGAAAAAATCATGAAGCAGACTATTTTTGACTTTATCGTTTCCAAAAAGAAAGTTGGAAAAAAGATGTTTGCTGTATTGATTGATCCAGACAAGGTCAATGACGAATCACTAGACACCATCGTTGATTTATCCGAAAAGTCGAAAGTTGATCTTTTTTTTATTGGAGGTAGTCTGATGGTTTCGGATTATATGGATAAGTGCATCCAATACATACAATCAAAAACTAACATCCCAACAGTACTTTTTCCCGGTTCCAATATACAAGTCAGTAAGTATGCAGATGCATTGTTATACCTGTCTCTAATTTCTGGTCGCAATGCGGACCTCTTGATTGGTCAGCATGTGGTAAGTGCACCGTTTGTAAAAGCGTCCGGTTTGGAAGTAATTCCAACGGGTTACATGGTAATCGACGGTGGTCACCCAACTGCAGTTTCTTATATGTCTAACTCTTTCCCTATTCCCAAAGACAAAAAGGACATTGCCTTGTGTACGGCTATGGCTGGCGAAATGCTAGGAATGAAATTAATATATATGGATGCTGGAAGTGGGGCACAGTTTCCTATCAGTACCAAAATGATCCATGCAGTTTCTCATCATATTGATTGTCCTCTCATTATCGGAGGCGGCATTCGCACAGTGGCGCAAGTCACTGATGCCTGTACAGCAGGAGCTGACATTATTGTGGTTGGAAACGCTATTGAAAAAGAAAGTTCTTTGATTGGCGCACTTTCTGAAGCGGTTCATGCGTCTTCCAACAAAAAAGGAGAAACAGCATTATCCTTGTAGACAATACTTTTCTCCTTTTATATAAAAAATCTATTGATAGTCGACTAACCTACCAATTTACCATAAGCTTCAGCATCCAAAAGTCCTTCAAGGTCGCTTACATTGGCAACTTTGATCTTCACCATCCAACCTTGACCATAAGGATCGGAGTTGACCAGTTCTGGTTCGTTTTCAAGTTCAGGATTGATTTCCAATACAGTAGCATCTACTGGCAAGAAAAGGTCACTCACGGTTTTTACGGCCTCGACAGTTCCAAAAATTTCATCTGCTTTCACATCTTCTCCTACGGTTGTGATGTCAACGTACACGATATCACCTAATTCACCCTGTGCAAATTCTGTAATGCCAACCAAAGCGGTGTCACCATCCACGATTTTGACCCATTCATGGTCTTTGGTATACTTCAATTCTTGTGGGAAAGTCATAGTCTTTGTTTTTGGCACAAACCTAAAGGAAATTTAGGAATATTGATCAATCTTTTGCCTGCAATGGTATGTTTACCGCAAAAATATCATGGTCTACCGTTTTTATTGTATCCATACTAAACTCAGGTATAATTTTAGTGTTTAAATAGTTTGAATCTAAATATTACAATTATGAAAAAGCATTTTTTATTGCTTACGATGTTTACGATAAGTTTATTTACACTTACTGCATCTAAAGCACAACAAACGGGTAAAGACCACCAAAAACATGAAAATGTTCTTAACCTTACAGCTGACCAGCAAGCCAAATTAAAGGCCATCAAAAAAACGGAAAAAGAACAGGCAAAAGCTATTAAAGCAGACTCTTCTATCTCCGCAGAAGATCGCAAAAAGAAAATAAAGGATTTGCATTCCAGTTTTTCCCAACAACAGAAAGCGATATTAACGCCTGAACAACAAGCTAAGCAAGATTCCTTGCGTGCAACACACAAAAAGTTTGGAAAAGGTGGAAAGAAAAAAGGTCAAACAGCTTTCTCCAATATGAAAAAGCTTAATCTTTCCGATCAACAGAAAGCAAGCCTAAAATCATTGCATCAAACCCAAAAGGACAAGATTGCTTCGATAAAAACCAATACAAATCTTTCCGATCAGGAAAAGAAGCAACAAATAGCATCTATCCATAAAGACGGCAGGGCAGAATTTCAGAAATTGTTGACTCCAGAGCAAAAAGAACAATTGCAGAAATCTCGCCCATACAGAAAAAGATCAACCACTCAAAGCAACAATGGGTAATCATTATTATTTAAACTCAAAATAAAATCCAACATGAAAAAGTTCTCCTTTCTATTCGTTCTATTCTCTATTTGTTTCGCAACGGCAACAATGGCTCAACGCAATTTTTCGCCAGAAGACATTGCCAAAATGAAAGAGAAAAGAAAAACAACACTAGTCGACTCTCTAGGTGTTACTAGTGAAATCGCAGATAGCGTTTTATCCATCGAGCAAAGCTCTCGTGCCAAAATGATGGATCTTCGCAAGGGTGGCGCTAGCCGCGAAGACATGCGTACACAGATGCAAGCCATCACTGAGCAAAGAAACGCAGATGTCAAGAAAATCCTTTCTGCTGACGCCTATACTAAATATGTAAGTATGGAAGCTAATAGTAGAAAACAAATGATGAACAGAATGGGCGGCGGACGTCCAAATAAGGATTAAAATTTTCATTTTTCTAGAATGGAAAAAAGAAAAGCCTTTTCTTTGTATTGATAAAGAAAAGGCTTTTTTATTTTTAAATGTTCACCACTATGTTGAAGTACTTCTTTTTAATGATGACAAGTTGCGTTCTTCTTGCCAACAATAGCACTTTCGCCCAGAGTAAAAAGGAAAAAGAGAAAAAAGCTAAGGAAAACGAAGCCAACCAACTCGTCAATATTCGTGAAGGATATAAGAGGATGTTCATTGATTCACTTAATCTAACGCCGGCAATTGCTGACACTGCAGCGGCAATTGAAGTCGAATCCATCAAAAAACTTAATGACGTCAACAAAGTCAAAAAGCAAGACCAGGATGAAAAAGACTTTCAAATCGGAATGATCAACGAACAAAAAGACAATCGCCTCCGTATGATACTTCCTAGAGAGGCCTTTGACAAATATGCTGTCATGCAAAAACGATGGAAGGATGAGCGCGAGGCACAACAAAAAGCTGCAAAAGATGCCCAAAACAGTCAGCCTATCAACCGTGGTTATAGAGGTGGTTATGGCGGTTACGGAGGTTATGGTGGCGGATACGGAAGGTATTAATCGTTTTTATTGCCTTCATTCTAGATTTAGTGGGTAGAACCCTATCTAATATAATCAAATACAAGCATGCATTGAAGAGTATTGCTTTCGCTTTTATATTTTGACGATGTGGTCAAAAATAGTTGGTAAAATCGTCTGAAAGTGTTTGTGGAAAAAGGTTTGAAGGTGTTGTATTGAAAGTCGTTTCAATACAACACCTTTATTTTATGAAAAAAAGCATCTTAAATGTTCCATTTGCAAAGGAGAAAAAGTTCAAAAATGGGGTCATCAAAACAACAAACAGCGCTATCGCGGTACAGACTGTTGTCACAATTTTACGCTCACCAACAAGGCAGTTTCTCAACACAATCAATTTGTATGGTTTAGAAAATGGATCATGGAACGCCAGGTGTATAAAACGCTTATCAGAGACGGTGGAATGTCCCAAAGCAGCATTCAAAGATTGTTCAATCATTACCTTTCCAGCCCTCCTGACAATGTAGTCAGAAGTAAATCACATGTCCATCTTTTGATCGATGGAACGTACTTTTCCAATGGCTTGTGTTTGATATTGTATTATGACAAAAACCTACAGTATGTACAACTGTACAGAAATACCGATCAAGAGAAATACAAAGAAATCAGAGAGGATCCGAGCAATCTTAAAAAGTTGGGTGTAGACGTTTACAGTGTGACCTGTGATGGTCACAAAGCGACCCTAAAATCAATAGCCAAAGTCTATCCCAACGCTATCATACAAAGATGCGTTGTGCATGTTAAAAGGCACAGTAACAATTGGTTAGGTAAAAGCCCTAAGATGGAACCATCCAGACAGTTACGGCAGCTCATTGGTCCCGTCACCACATTGAACACGATAGAACAAGTCAATCAATGGTTGATCGATTTTCATCATTGGTATGGGCAAAATGAATGTTTTATCAATGAACAGTCCATGAATGAACAAACAGGAAGAATGTGGTACACCCATAAAAACCTACGGGCAGCCTGTAGTCATTTAATCAATGCCATTCCTCATTTATTCAGCTATGTCAACGATGCTGAAATACCCAAAACCACTAACGAACTGGAGGGTTATTTTACGCATTTAAAAGAAAAGCTCACGCTTCATAAAGGGCTAAGATTTGAAAAGAGGAAGAACTTCATCAAATGGTATCTGCACTTCAAAAATCAAAAGTAGCCGATAGGTTTTTTTGCGATTTTCAGCAATCCGATAGTAACAAGAAAGAGCGAGTTTATCACTCGCTCCCTATCGTTTTGCACTAAACTATTTGCTCGAGCTTGTTACCCTTTCATTTAGTAAACTATTTTAAGGCTAAAAACCAACTATTTTTGACCACATTACCATATTTTTTAACCTTTAAACCAGTTCATGGTTACACCAATATACCATCTTTCATAATTAAATCCTTATTCCTAAATAAAAATAGCCACAAATTACTGCAGCTGCTAACAAGTATTTGTTCGATTTCGGGACTTATACTAATAGTAGAATGAATTACTAAAATAAAAAATGTTTTACCATATTTTGAAGATGACAACAAGAATTGGACTCGCTTCTGATTATCTATATTTGTGTAATCTTCTTCAAGAAAATAATTTTCCAACTTAGTCCATTTCTTTTTGTTGAATAGTTCAATCAACTTGTGTAATCTATTTTGATCAACATCAATCACATTTATTTCTCTTAATACTTCATTATCCTTCAAATACTTTTCTCTTAGTAATTTGTAAATTTGAGTTTGTAAAATTCGTGAATCACTTGGAACCGTTTTAGCTTTTGAAAGCGCATACTGATTACTAGGATTATTATTTCCAGTCAAGACAGAATTTAATAGGATTATTGCATTATTAAGCATAAGCATAAAAAAATTATTTTGATCGTCAGCGTAGATTTTGCAAAGGTCCTCTAATTTCCTTGATTTTGCCTGCCGAAAAGTAACGTAAAAGTCTGGTTTGAGTTCATGCATGATAAATCATTTTAAAACGGTAAAAAATAGTTCGTCGCTTGAACAACAGGCAGGTTTGACATGCTTGAAAACCAATACTTTATACTGCTATTCGGTTAGCAATGTTAAAATGAATTTCATGCTAACCAAATTACTACCTTAAAACTTGGGTTTCTTTGTATTTATTTGGATCACTAATAAATAAAAAAACGTGCTAAACCATTGATTTAGCACGTTTTATATCTTTTTGAACTCCTTAAGAGCGGACCG
>QFOI01000400.1 GCA_003241175.1 Pseudopedobacter saltans | reverse complement strand
TACACTGGTTGTACTTGCTCTTCCTATCTCAAAAGAGCCGCCACGTACACGATAGCCAAAAAAGCAGGAAATACTTCCAATCAAAAAAGCAAAAGAAAACGCTTTTAAAATCATGAATGTGACATAAAATATATCCAAAGAGGAACGTAAACCCAGATCGTAAATATTAGCGGGGATAATACCCATCATGTCACCAGCGATGCGACCGCCCCATATACCCACTACACAGCTAATGACAATCAGCATTGGCATCACTAACAAACAAGCTAAAAGCTTCGGAAGAACAAGATAATTGTGCGGATTTACACCCATAATTTCCAGTGCATCGATCTGTTCAGACACACTCATATTTCCAAGTTCGCTAGCCATCTTACTACCTATCACACCCGCCAATACAATGCAGATGACAGTTGGAGACAATTCCAACATCAATGTATTGCGAACGATCATACTGATGGTAGTAGCAGGAATTAAAGGGCTGACTAGTTGATATGCTGTTTGAATGGTCATTACAGCACCAAGGAAAAAAGAAATGATAATAACGATAAATAAGCCACCGCTAACAATTTCCATGCATTGGTGCATGAATTCTTTCCAATACATTTTGGCATTTTCGGGTTTGGTGAACATGGACTTTAAAAAGACCAAGAAACTTCCAAACTCGTGTAAAAATTTTGTAAATGCCAGTACCATATATGTGAACAGAAAGTATTTGAATGCGTTAAAAATATGCGTGCAAGATATTGTTTAATATCCGAATAGCAATTTTACCGACATATTTTCGGCAATTACAACGACTATGGAAATTTTAGTTTGGTTGTTGGTATCGCACCAATACCAGGCTTGTCGTTAAGCGTCACTTTCCCTTCCACGATTTTCATGCCTGAAAAAGCATCATTTTTGATTAACAAATTACCATCCAAATCTGCATAATCCACCATCGGTGCCAACTGTGCCGCCGCGGATATACCACAAGAGGTCTCCGTCATACAACCTATCATGACTTTCATGTTAAGTGCACGTGCCAGTTCCAGCATACGATGACCTTCACGCAAACCGGTAGATTTCATCAGTTTTATATTGATACCACTATAAACGCCATGACATTTGATGAGATCAGGCAATCTTTGGAATGCTTCATCCGCAAATGTCGGAATGGGACTATGTTCAGTTAGATAAGCATTGTCTTCTACTTTTTCTTTAGGCATTCCTTGTTCGATGAAAACCACTCCTTTTTCAGCTAGCCAATGGGACATTTCCACGGCAAAATTACGATCGGTCCAACCTTGATTGACATCCACACATATTGGTTTGTCCGTTACGGAACGGATCGTTTCGACCAACTCTTTGTCGGTATCTCTACCCAATTTGACTTTTAATATTTTGTAGGGAGCCGCTTCTTTTGTTTTTTGGCGGACAACATCAGGCTTATCGATTCCGATTGTATAAGAGGTAAATGGCATTTTGTCCGTGTCATAACCCCATATTTTCCACCAAGGCTGCCCTATCATCTTACCAACAAGATCATGTAAAGCAATATCAACAGAAGCTTTTGCAGCTTTGTTCAAAGGTTCTATTCCATCCACATAATCCAATATCTTTTCCATTTCCATCGGATCGTTGAATTGGGACAAATCAACTTTAGCCAAAAATTTGGTAACGGACTCGATACTTTCACCCAAATAAGGTGGCATAGAAGCCTCTCCGTAACCCACCAAACCATCGTATTCAATACGTGTCAAAACATCCGGCGTGGAAGTGCGCGAACTAGTTGCCAACGTAAATACATGCGCCAATTCCAAAGTGTAAGGCATAAAGGAAAGTTTCATTTTCCCTTTTTTGCTGGAATGACTTTCTGCCGATTTTGCAAATACATTACCTATGGAACTCATGGGCAAGGCTGCTGTCGCCAATGCCGCACCTTTGATAAAACCACGTCTGGATTTCATATTGATACGATTAGATATGAATAGTCAATGAATGACCAAATATAGGATTCTTCAAGAAAAGAATTTGCGTTTTTTTGCGTTTAAATATTCTTTTTTTGAAAAAAATAGAAAAAACCGCAAAAAGTGGAAACCTATTTAAAACTTCTCAATCTCAAACTCAACAATATCACAATCATCAATACACCAACATCCGCAAAAATCGCCAATACAAGATTGCTATAACCCAAAAATGCCAATAGCACAAACAACACTTTGACCACAATAGAGCCGATAGTGTTGAATTTTATCTGATTAACGGTCGCACGTGAAAGTCTTATCAGAAAAGGAATCAATTCCAATTTGTCGTTCATTAAGGCAATACTCGCAGTTTCTATAGCGACATCACTCCCTGCCGCTCCCATTGCGATCCCAACTGTACTCAACGCCATAGAAGGAGCATCGTTGATACCATCTCCGACCATGGCAACTTTTTTACCATCTGCCTGCAATTGTTGGATTTTTTCTGCTTTGTTTTCAGGTAAAAGATTTCCGTTGACATTTTCGATACCGACTTGTTGACCAACAAAACTAGCTGCAATTTGACTATCACCGCTCAGCATTATTGGACTTACGCCAAGGTTCTTAATTTGTTGGATGGTCGCTTTACTTTCTGGTTTGATTTCATCTTCCAAACCAAAAACACCGGCAACACCTTTACCGAAACTCACTACAATACTCGTTTTCCCTTCATCCGAAAGATTTTGGACGATTTTGTGTTCTTCGTCTCCAATTTTTTCACTTTCACCAATATAATTTAGATTTCCAGCTTTGATCGTTTCATCTTTACATACAAGGCATTCCGCTGTTGCGCCTTTGCCGATGACGGATTTGTATTTATGCGCAGCATGTGGTTCGTATCCTGCTTTTTTGGTCGCATCCACGATTGCTTGTGCAACAGGATGTTCCGAAAAAACCTCCGCACCGGCCGTACAAGCCAACAGCTCTTCTTGGCTCGTACCATTCAACATAAACATATCCGAAACTATAGGTTTGCCATAAGTAATTGTTCTCGTTTTATCCAAAGCAATGGTATCCACCTCTGCCAATGCTTCCAAAAATTTTCCTCCTTTGATAATCGCACCTCTTGAAGAGGCATTACCAATAGCCGCATAAATAGAAACTGGCGTAGAAATTACCAAAGCACAAGGACAAGCAATCACCAATAAGGAAATAGCCATATTCATTGACTCCGTGAATCCTTTATGCAAAATAAAATTGTACACTAAAAAAAGTACCAATGCCAATACCAATATGGTTGGCGTATATTTCTTGGCGAATTTTTGGATGAATTTCTGCCTTTCGCTTTTGTTGGCATTTGCCTGGAAAGCCAGTTGGATTATTTTGGAAAAAGTAGTGTCCGCTGACAATTTGGTTGTTTTTATTTCCAAATATCCCTGCTGGTTGAGCGTTCCCGCAAAAACAGCATCACCAACATTTTTTTCCTTAGGAATTGGTTCGCCTGTAATGGCAGCCTCATCAATAGCAGACGCACCCAATACGATTTTTCCATCCATGGG
>QFOI01000399.1 GCA_003241175.1 Pseudopedobacter saltans | reverse complement strand
AATAGGAAAAATTAAGCGCTTTTCTACCTTCCATAATATGATTTGCCACCAGTGAAAATGCGGGTTGGATCTGATCATACCACCTAAGATTGGTTTCGTTACTATGACAATCGTAACAACCTTTCCTGATGATATTGGCTACATCTGTGGGCAAATTCAAATTAGACGTTTTTGTTTCCGCTTTTATATTCGGACGAAACGCTTGCATGCCAATAAAAATAGCGACTATGATAATTATTATAGTTTTGCTTTTTTTTGATTTCAACATAATAAAGATTGCTATTAAATTTTGAATATAAATTTAAGAAAAAGAGGAATGATTAATCATTCCTCCTAAATTTTAATACAAAGCTTTATTCAAATTTTCGAGTGTAGCTTGCGGATTTTTGTAGAAATTTTTAGATATTTCTACGGCTTCATCACCTACAAATATTTCATATTGGTCTTGTGAAATACCATTGGCGATAATGTCTGCCGCAGTATCTGCTGGTAAACCATTGGTCAAACCTAAAGCTCTTGTTCCTGCTGTATTAATCAATGCAGGGAAAACTTCGTACACTTTTATTTTACTAATATTAGATAAGGAAAGTCTCAATGCTTTTGTATGAGAATGCAAAGCCGCTTTACTATCTGAATAAGTTGGTAAAACTATAAAAGGAACGATGGCAACTTGAGAACTTACATTGACAATAGCCGCTTCTGGTTGGCTTTTTAATATTGGCAAAAGCGCTTGTGTTAATCTAATCGTACCAAAATAATTGGTTGCAAACTCTGTAGTTGCAATTTCGATAATGTTTTCTGCATCTCTCAAATTGTAACCTTGACCTAAACCTGCATTGTTTACTAAAACACTCAAGTTTTTGTATTTTTCAGAAACAATAGCTACCAAGTTTTTTACATCAGATTCGCTAGTTGTATCCAAAGGAATAGTGTCAACGCCTAGTTCTTGACCAGCTTTTTCTAGTTTAGCTTTATCTCTTCCGGTAATGATTACTTGATTTCCTTGTGCTTTAAAATGTTTTGCAATTGCGAAACCGATTCCTGAATTTCCACCTGTAACTAAGATGGTTTTGTTTGTAATATTCATGATTATTTTATTTTAAAATTGATTGATTATTTATTGCTTAAATCTGCTAAACCGTTGGGTAATGTGCTTTTCGCTACTTGTATTAAGTCTAGCGCTTCTCTGATTAATTGGATTTTTCCGTCTTTTGCGACGAGTCTGCCCATATAGTGTTGACGATAAGTTTTGCCCGTTGATGCGGCGATACAATCTACCTCATACTCTCCAAAAACTTGATCGGGTGTTTCGATATGGATTTGAATATTTTTAAATTTGAATCCGATAAAAGCGTTAGGCAAACCTTTTAGAAAATTGTACAAAGTTTCTTTACACGTCCAACGACCTGGATTACCCAAACTTTCCAAATATGGAAGTTCAATTGCTGCATCATCTGCGAATAACTTTATAGTTTCATCCGCGTTTTGAATATTTTCTAAATATGCCAACAATAATTCTTTTGCCGTTTTCATTTTTCAATATTTATAAATGAATAATGTTTGATTTGATAAGGCAAAGTTGCAGCGAATAAAATCGGTACTAAATGAGGTAAAGCAAGTAATTAAATGATCTACATCAATTGTAGATTGTTAGTGATGGGTTAAGGGAAATGAGAACCGTTATTTTGTTTGACCTCATCCCAACCCTTCTCCTGAAGGAGAAGGGCAAGAAATGTTGAAAAAGTCCTCTCCTTGAGGAGAGGATTTAGGTGAGGTTTGGATATGTTTGTTATTCTATGAAAAGATTATTTCCGAGCTACAGAATTTCTAATTCTACTGAGAGTTTCGGGTTTGATTCCCAAATAGGCTGCAATCATCGCTTGTGGAACTCGATTTGCTAAGACGCCATATTTTTCTATAAAAGACAAATATTTTTCTTCCGCAGTTTGGCTAATATTGGATAAAATACGGCTCTGGTTGACATTGAGGCTTTTGGAAATAATGCCATAAACCATATCTTTAAATACAGAAACTTTATCACAAATCAATTGGAAATTATCATTGGTAAAAAGGATCAATTCCGAATCCTCAATAGCGTCAATATTTAGTCTTGTAGGCGTTTGATTGATTAAGCTTTCTCTGTCGCCAATCCACCAATTTTCAAATCCAAAATAGATAATATGTTCGAGACCTTTATCGTCTACTGCGTAGGTACGCAGGCTACCTTTGGTTATAAAAGCATGATATTTCCACACATCACCTTCCTGCAATAGATATTGTTTTTTGCGTATTTTTTTGGCAATAGACAAGGACTGAATGAACGCCTTTTCTTCATCCCTTAATTCAATCTTTTTATCTAAATATTGTTGAAATATTTCGTACACTTGGTTTTTATCGTTAAATATAGGGAAAATTAATGATTGGGCTATGATTACGGCAATACTGTAGTCTATATATTAGAGATAATATTTATTTTTATCCTCAAGCATCATGTTTTATGGATAATATTTTATTATGGATTTGGAGAAAATGTTTTAATTATAGGATTAAAAATGGCTTAATATTGTTTTTTGTATTTTCTTGTTATATGTGTAAGTCTCAACCTATTACCTCAAAAAGTACTTTAAACTTTCAATTCCAAAATGAAGTAAATGTTGTTCCTTTTATATTAGATGATACCAGTCATAAATTTTACAATGAAAATGGTGATGATTACTATATTACTTTGTTCAAATACTACATATCCAATATTCAATTGATAGATATGAATGGAAATTATGTTGACCTAAACAAAGATTCTTATTTAATCAATGCAAGGGATTCCAATACACTCCATCGTCATATAGAAAATATTTCACTTGGTCATTACAAAGGAATTAAATTTTTGATAGGTGTGGATAGCTCAAAAAATAGTGAAGGTGTGCAGGACGGAGATTTAGATCCTGCAAATGGAATGTTTTGGAGTTGGAATACTGGATATGTTTTCCTAAAAATGGAAGGTGTTTCAAGTAAATCTCTGAATAAAAATGGAAGACTTTTTTTTCATATTGGCGGGATTAGATCACCATATAATACCCTTCGTATTTTTGAAAAAATGTTTGATCGTCCTATTGAAATTCGTAAAGACAGAAACAATATATTGACTATTACAGCGGACGTAAATGGTTTGTTTAAAGGAAAGAAGAAAATAGATTTTAGTCATATTGGAGGAACTATGGAAAGTGGAACTGTAGCAATGGACATTGCCGATAATTATGCAGAGAATCTATTTACAATAAGTTTTTCAAGCAAGTAAATATGAAGTTACGGTTTGCAATATTGTCTTTGTTTACTTTTATATTGATTGGAAGTTCTTTCGTAGGTGGCAACGGAAACCTCTTTATAGTTCCGTCTAATTTCCCCACGCCTCTTTATGATTTCAAAAGCAATCCGGTTACAGAGGATGGTTTCGTTTTAGGGAGACATTTGTTTTATGATCCAATATTATCTCGTGATTCTTCAGTGGCTTGTGATAATTGTCATCAACCGTTCGC
>QFOI01000398.1 GCA_003241175.1 Pseudopedobacter saltans | reverse complement strand
GCCATTTCTAACGTCTAATTCACCAAAGATTACTAAAATCGCCTTTATTGCACTATGTAAATTAGAGGAAAATTATGCCTATGAATATGCAATTCAACATTTAAATACGGAGTATAGTAGTTTAAGAAAATCAATAATCGAGTTTTTAACCAAACGTCCAACAAAAGAAGTTTTGGAAAATGCATGTGAGATTTTTAAAAATGGTAATTATGATCTAAAGAAATCTATGATTAGCTTGTTCTTTTTGATTGGTGGTTATAAAACGATTCCAGATCTTATGATTGGAACATTAGACAATAACGAGAATATTAGAAATCTAAGTCGTCAGTATGTAGAAGTATGGAAGGTAAAGGCTATCAACTTCTTTATTCAACCAAAAATAGAAGACCTGGAATATGCTAGGAATGTTTTCAATTCGAGTTATGCCATGCATGAAAACTTGAAATATTTTGCATCAAATCCTTTAGAAGGAATGGATTTTTTTCTAAAATAATTTTATTTTCTTTTTACTACGCAGTTCCAATGCGTACAACGTTGACAATCTTTGTATTGTTAAAAATTACAACTATGAAAATTACAGGAAACGAAATTATTGCTTTAGGATACAGACCAGGAAAATGGTTTGCAGAAGCCATCGAATACATCAACGCAAACGATTTGGATGAAGCTCAAATGACGGAATATTTGGAACAATTTCGTGCGCCAGATCCGATTCCGTTGTATGAAACACCAAAAGATTTTATCATCAACATCAAAGCAGAAGACGATTCTGAAGTGGATAATGTGGAAAAAGTGATTAACACGATGAAAGTTTTGATGAAAACGCCAACGTTGGTGGACGGTGCGATTATGCCCGATGCTTGTCCGACCGGACCGGAAGGTCAGATCCCAGTTGGTGGTGTTGTGGTGGCGAAAAATGCGATTCACCCAGGTTTTCATTCAGCCGATATTTGTTGTTCGGTGATGTTGACCGATTTTGGAAAAGTTGAACCGAAATTGGTTTTGGATGCGGCGCATTCGGTGACGCATTTCGGATACGGAGGAAGACCACGAGGTGAGCAAATGCCGATGTCGCAAGAATTGATGGATGCTTTCAGAGAAAATTTATTTCTGAACGATGAGAAATTAATCAGCATTGCGCGTTCGCATATGGGAACGCAAGGCGATGGAAATCATTTTCTTTTCGTAGGAATTTCGAAAAATACAGGAAATACGATGCTCGTGACGCACCACGGCTCACGAGCTCCGGGCGCGGCTTTGTACGATAAAGGGATGAAAGTAGCCAATCGTTTTAGAATGGAAATTTCTCCAGATACGTTGAAGGAAAATGCGTGGATTCAGTTTGAAACCGAAGAAGGACAAGCGTATTGGGAAGCCTTGCAATTGATCCGAAAATGGACGAAAGAAAACCACGAAGCCATTCATAATGCGACTTTGGGAAAATTGGAAATTGAAAAGTTGGATAGATATTGGAACGAACATAATTTTGTATTCAGAGATGGGGATTTATTCTACCACGCAAAAGGAGCAACACCGCTAGACGACAAATTTTTACCGGATATTACAGGTCCAAGGCTGATTCCTCTGAATATGGCGGAACCTGTATTGATCGTGCAAGGTACGACCAACGCTAGAAATTTAGGTTTTGCTCCTCACGGCGCAGGGAGAAATTTTAGCCGAACGCAACATAAAAAATCGTTGGCGCATAAAACCATCGAGGAAGTTTTTGCAGAAGAAACCCTAGGTTTGGATGTTCGTTTTTTTACCAATGATATCGATATTTCTGAATTGCCAAGTGCTTATAAAAATGCGCAAAACGTAAGAGCGCAAATAGAAGAATACGGACTTTGCGAAGTTTTAGATGAAGTTTTGCCTTATGGTTGTATTATGGCGGGAGACGTGCAGAAAAATGCGCCTTGGAAGAAGAAAGCGAGAGCCAAATATATGGCGAAGAAGTCGTAGCAAAATAGCACCAATATGAATTGGTGCTATTTTGTTTTTATTGTCTTTAACCATTGACAATAGTCGTGGCGGATTTTTGATGTTTCCATCTGCGATGTGACCACAACCAAGTCTCTGGTTGTTTTATTATGGAATCCTCTAAACACTTAACGTGCTTTTGGGTGATTTCACCAGAGTTTGTACTATCAGATAGGTCTTCAATTAATTGAGCCTTTACGTTGTAAAAGCCTCTTTTTTTTCTGACAATATCAATATAAATAACCGATTGTTTCAATTTGGTGGCCATTTTTCCTACACCTTCGAAAACCGGTGTATCTTGATGTAAAAAATGTAACCAATAGGCATGTTCAGGAGAGGGCGATTGATCGGCAATAAATGCGGTCATAACAGTTTCCTTTTTATTAGCAGACATATGCCTAAATGTATTTTTCATGGCAATAAGTTTGTTCCCAAACCTACTACGCATCTGTATCATCAAACGATTAAAAAAATCACTGCTCAAAGGATGGTAAATAACATAAAGCGGTTGCCCACTCAATAGACCAACGGTGTTTCCCGCCCATTCCCAATTACCGTGATGCCCTAAAACGAGGATGGCACTTTTGTTGTCTTCTTTCAGTTTGGCCAGTAATGCCACGGCTTCTTGGTCCATACCACAACGTTTGAGCATTCCTTTGCGACTTATAGTTAACGTTTTAAATGTTTCCAGAATAAGGTCACACAGATAAGCATAATACTTTTTCTCTATAACAGTAAGTTCCTCTTCTTTTTTATCAGGAAAAGAGCTTCTAAGATTCTGTCTAACCACCGATTTTCGATAACCAATAAGTTTATAAATCACGAAAAACAAAAAATCTGACAACCTATAAATTACCCAAAACGGTAATATAGACAACAAATAAAAAAAAGAAAGAAACAGAAAATTTTTAACTCTGTTCCATGTCGATTTTCTATTTTGTTGATTCTTGATCATTATTTTTTCGTTATTTTAGCAAATGCGTCTCCAGGAAAAAGTCTTATCAGATCAATGTTTCGAGTAGCGTCCCATTCTTCCTTTTTTTCAAAAGTCAACACATGCCAATAATTCTTTGAATTAAGATATTCAAAATTTCCTAGTTGCATTATGTATCCATTTATAGTGTTACGTTTTTTCAATGCAAACACTAGTTCTGTTGTCTCAAAATTTTTTATTCGCTTTATAATTTCAAGGATTTCTTCTTTTGTCAAGATATTCGGTTTTGGATTTTGGTAATATTTTTATCATAAAATTGATGACGTTTTGGATCTGAATATCCTGAAATGAAACCTCTATGTTAAACTATAATTTGGTTATATTGGCTGCTTCAGGACCTTTTTTACCTTTGACAATTTCATATGTAACTCTATCATTGGCATTGACTTGGTGTACTAAAGAATTTAAATGAAAAAATATATCCTTTCTAGTTGTTTGGTCACTAATAAAACCATAACCTTTATCAACATTAAAATACTTTACAACACCTTTGTTTTGCACTATTTGATCTCGTTCTTCTTGTGTAGGTATAGAAATCCTAATTTCGTTCAGATCCGTT
>QFOI01000031.1 GCA_003241175.1 Pseudopedobacter saltans | reverse complement strand
GTCTCAATCAGATTCTTGAGATTCAAAAAGGTACACAGACTGTTATCCAAGATAGGACGGTTTATGAAGATGCGATGATATTTGCGCCCAATTTGCACGAAATGGGATTGATGTCAACACGTGATTTCAAGAACTATTCTAACTTTTTTCAGACTTTGAAGTCGATGGTTAAGCCTCCAGATTTGTTGATTTATTTGCAAGGAACCGTTCCCGCATTAGTAGGACAGATTCAAAAACGAGGTCGAGAATACGAAGAAAATATTCGTCTGGATTACCTGAAAAAACTGAATGTCCTTTACGATGACTGGACAAGTAAATACAAGGACGGACCATTGATCACGATCAGTATTGACCAAAATCGGTTTGCGGAAAACGAAGAGCATTTTGGAGAAATCATTTCCAAAATAGATGCTACTTTGTTCGGACTTTTTTAAATAACTATAATTTCTACCACTATACTATGAGCGTAGGTTTTGAACTGAAAAGTATTACAGCTACTGCTATCAAAGAATTATACCAAGTAGATATCGATTCCCAGAACATTCAGATCAACGAAACTAAACCTGAATTTGAAGGAGATTATACAGTGGTTCTTTTTGGCTTTATCAAGCAATTGAAATTGTCGCCAGATGCGATCGGCAATGCTATTGGCAACTATTTGAAAGAAAATTTTTCTTCACTAGTCAAGGATTTCAATATCATAAAAGGTTTTTTGAATCTAACAATTACGGATTCTTTTTGGCTTTCATTTTTAGAAGAAAACGCTACTAAAGTCAATTTTGGTTTTCGTCCGGTAAAGGAAGACAAAGTGATGATTGAGTATTCCTCTCCCAATACGAACAAACCTTTGCATCTCGGACATTTGCGCAATAATTTTTTGGGATGGAGTATTGCCGAAATCTTAAAGGAACAAGGAAACAAAGTGTACAAAACTTGTGTGGTGAACGATCGTGGTATTCATATTTGCAAAAGCATGATTGCATGGGAAAAATTCGGAGAAGGCAAAACGCCTGAAACCGAACATGTAAAAGGAGATCATTTTGTCGGTGATTACTATGTAAAATTCAACGACGAATACAAAAAACAAGTCAAAGAACTTGTTACAAAAGGTCAAACAGAAGAACAAGCGGAAAAAGATGCGCCTATAATGGCCGAAACACAGGAAATGCTTGTCAAATGGGAAGAAGGTGATCAAAAAGTCCGTGATCTTTGGGCGACCATGAATGGCTGGGTTTACAAAGGTTTTGATGAAACTTACCAAGCTATTGGCAGCGATTTTGACAAAACATACTATGAACACAACACTTATCTTCTCGGAAAAGATTGGGTAGAAAAAGGATTGCAGTCCGGTGTTTTTTTTCAAAAAGAAGACGGGAGTGTTTGGATTGATTTGACGGAAGATGGCTTGGACCAAAAACTTGTTCGTAGAAAAGACGGAACTTCTGTTTACATTACACAGGACATTGGTTTGGCCGATCTGAAAGCGCAAGAATTTGGTATTGACAGAAATGTTTACGTCGTTGGAGATGAACAAAATTATCATTTCAAAGTATTGAAACTAATCTGCCAAAAATTGGGAATACCTGCTGCGGACGGCATGTATCATTTAAGTTACGGAATGGTGGAATTACCAACCGGAAAAATGAAAAGCCGTGAAGGAACCGTTGTCGATGCGGATGATCTAGTTGCCGAAATGATTAAAATTGCTGCCGAAAAAACAGCAGAACTAGGCAAAGTGGATGATTTTGAAGCTTCAGAACTAGATACGTTGTACAATACAATTGGTTTAGGCGCATTGAAATTTTTCCTATTGCGTGTTGACCCTAAAAAGAAAATGATCTTCAATCCTGAGGAAAGTATCGATTTTCACGGATTTACAGGACCATTTGTTCAATATACACACGCTCGTATTAAAAGTATTTTAAGAAAAGTAGGTACACTTGACAATGCAATCATTGACAAAGAATTACTTCCACTAGAAAAGAAGCTTATAGTCGCCTTAGAGCAATACCCAACTATAGTGACGGATGCAGCAGATGCAATGGATCCGTCTGGCATTGCAATTTACGTTTTCAATTTGGCGAAAACATTTAATCAGTTTTATGCAGAGCTCTCCATAACTAATGCGGAAACTACAGAAAAGAAAGCCTTACGCGTACAAATAGCCACATTGACTGCTACAACTATAAAAAGAGCTATGCATCTTTTAGGTATCAATGTTCCGGAAAGAATGTAATTTTTTAAATGATGAGTTATGAATTTGCCGTTACAACTTATAATTCATAACTCCTAATTCAAACTATCATGTCCATTGCCTCTCGTTTTATGCGTTATGTCCAAATAGACACACAAAGTAGCGCTGATAGCCTAACTGTACCGTCTACTGAAAAACAAAAAGTTCTAAGCCAGCTTTTGGTAGATGAACTTTTGGAAATGGGTTACAGTGATGCCCATATGGACGAGTTTGGTTATGTGTACGCCACGATATTTTCCAATATTGAAAATTCTGTACCAACTATATGTTTTTGCAGTCATGTTGATACAGCTCCGGCAAGTAGTGGAACCAATGTAAAACCGATCTATCATAACAATTATGATGGTTCTGATATAGTTTTACCTGATGATCCGACACAAATATTAACAACAGAGAAATATCCTTATCTAAAAAATCATATTGGAAAAGATATAATTACCGCCAGCGGTTTGACTTTATTAGGTTCGGATGATAAGAGCGGAGTTGCCATTATTATGCAATTGGCTCAATACTTAAAAGAAAATCCATTAATTCCTCATGGAAATATCAAGATTTTATTTACCCCTGACGAAGAAATAGGACGAGGCGCAGATCATGTTGACATTAAAAAACTAGGTACTGATTTCGGTTATACTTTGGATGGTGGAGATTGTGCGGACTATGAGGATGAAACTTTCAGTGCAGACGGAGCTGTTTTAACTATAAATGGCGTGAGTGCTCACTCCGGCGATGCCAAAGGAAAAATGGTCAATGCACTGAAATTGACAAGTGAAATATTGACTCAACTACCAAAAGAACTATCTCCCGAACACACCGACGCTAGACAAGGTTTTATACATCCGGATGAAATACAAGGGACAACAGAATCTGTAAAAGTCGAATGGATTTTCCGTGATTTTGAAACGAGTAAATTAACCGAACAAAGAAATATATTGGAAGCCATCATCCAAAAAGTTTTATCCCAATATCCAACAGCTAGTTACAAATTGGATGTTGCTGAACAGTATCGTAACATGCACGACATATTGGTACAATTTCCGCAGATTCGTGAAAAAACTATCCAGGCATATGAACAAGCAGGATTAACGCCCAAAATTGAACCAATTCGTGGAGGAACAGATGGTAGCCGGTTGAGCTTTATGGGATTGCCATGTCCCAATATTTTTACTGGAATGCAAGCTATTCATAGTAAACACGAATGGGTTGGCGTCTCTGACATGGAAAAATCCTTGGAGGTACTTGTGAATCTTGTCCAAATCTGGACAAAATAAAGTCGCCAAGGATTTTTAGGTTTTGAAACTAACTATTTTACGATAAAGTTTGGAAGATCGCTTGTTTTTTCACAACCCACTTGCATCATCACTTGACGGAACTGTGTTTTAAGTATATTGATAGTGTGTGTACCACCATCTTGCCCTAAAGCAGCAACCCCATACATAAATGAACGCCCCATAAAGGCAAATTCAGCACCGGAGGCCAAAGCTCTGGCAATGTCAGGACCAGACCTCATTCCGCTGTCGATCATCACTTTGATTTTGTCTTTGTACTTCACGACCCTTTCAAGAGAACGAACGGATGATTCTGCTGCATCCAGTTGCCTTCCTCCATGATTAGAAACGATAATACCATCTAATCCAAGCTTAATCACTTTTTCCGTATCTTCTTCCGTCACGATACCTTTAATAACTAATTTGCCTTTCCATTTATCACGAAGAGCGGCCACTTTTTCTACATTCAGTTTACCGTTAAAGGTTTTATTCATGAACAAACCAAGATGATGCATATTCATTCCTTTGGGAATATATGGTTTTAGTGTTGCAAAGCCAGGTGTTCCATGAATCAAGGTACGCAAAGCCCAATGCGGACGTCCCATGATCTGCAAAATATTATGCAAAGTCATTCTTGGAGGCATGGAAAGTCCATTTTTTATTTCTTTGGATCGATAACCAAAACCAGGCACATCACTCAGTATCACCAATACAGGGCAATGTTCAGAGGCTCTTTGTAATATTTTATCTCTAAGATCGTCTTCTTGCGGATGGTATAATTGAAACCAAGCACGCCCTTCAGTAAGTTCACTGACACGCTCAATGGAGCTTGTGGATACCGTACTCAATATGAAAGGTATATTTTGTTCAAATGCTGCTTTTGCCAATATCTCTGGTGCATTTGGCCAAATTAGACCTTGTAATCCAACAGGTGCGATGCCAAATGGCGCATCATATACATGTCCAAACAATTCAGTCTTTAAGTCGACTGGTTGTGAGCCAGACAAATAATAAGGCAACAACTCGACTTGCCTTAATTCCGAAGTGTTTTTGTCCAGATTAATTTCCTCATTGCAACCGCCATCCAAATAGTCAAATGCGAAACCGGGAATCTTTTTGCGCGCTTTTTTTCTAAGGTAGTCGACGGATGGATAATTGGTATTATAATATGTATTCATAAAAACTACAATCCTTTAAAATGGCACTCTAAATGTTAAGAGGGTTACAAAGTAGTATAAAAAAATTTTATGACCAATATTTTCTCGCTGTTTGTATTAAGATGGAACGTCTTGGAATGGATGTTTGGAAAATGTGTACTGTTAGGTTTTTCACGTGATAACCTTATACTTATAACAGGTTACAAATGCATCTGTGTATTTTTACCTACATTCATGCCCAAATTACTATCTACATAAAAAAAACAGCTTTATTTTCCAGGATTATTGTTGTAATGCTTTTTGCAATAATTACATTGAACGTCGAAGCACAGAAAAAAATAGAATTAAAATTTCAACCGGAAAACAATTCTAAGTATATCATGACCTCCGAATTGAAAAACAGCTCTAGCCAGATGGGTATGGAAGTTTCCATGGATCTAACTACCGTATTGAGTGCGCTTGTTACCACCCACTCTCCCAATACTTTAATGACATTTCAATATACAAATCTGAAAGCCAGTGCTGACATGATGGGACAAAAAGTAAATGTAGACAGCGACCAGCCAGGAAGCAATAATGAATCGCTCAAAAAAATGACAAACAAACCATTTGATTTTCTATTGGATAAGAATGGAACTGTTATTAAAGTTACCGGTTTTGACTCTCTGTTGGCTTCTTTTGGACCAAACAATCCGGCGGCCAACTTTCTTAATGAAGACGCTATCAAAAGCTTGATGGATCAGAACTTTTCTTTTTATCCAAACAAATCTGTTGGAGTTGGCGATAGCTGGACTAAGACATCAACAATATTCAATAGTGTAAAGTTAAATACCAATACGACCTACACACTGGAAAAAGTGGAAAACAATCTAGCTTACATTAAACTGTCTGCTACAGCCGTAACTGAAGGAACACAGAAAATGTCCATTAACGGAATGGAGGTTGCCCTAAGATTAAAAGGAACGCAAACTGGTGAAATTGTGGTTGACATGCAAACTGGTCTGTTTACAACCAGTACAACACAGCAAAATCTTCAGGGCGCTATTTCCGCTATGGGACAAGAAATTCCGGTCAACATCAAGTCCGACCTATCAAGTACATTCAAAAAACCGTAAATTTCCCTGAACGCAATTAAGATTAAATACCCTTTCACAAAAGGGTATTTTTTGTTCAATACAATTACTTTTGTAGAAACTATTGTACATGTCCTTGATAGCAAAAAATATCTCTCTACAACCATTCAATACATTCGGCATTAATGCTACGGCGGCTTATTTTGCTCGTTTTGCTAACGAAAACCAATTGGAAGAAGTATTGTCTGCAAGAGAAAAACTTGAGTTGTTAACTATCGGAGGCGGTAGCAACATATTGCTAACGAAAGATTTCAATGGTCTGGTTTTGAAAAATGAAATCAAGGGCATCAATATAGTCAAAGAGGACGATGACCACTTTTATGTAAAAGCGGCAAGCGGAGAAAACTGGCATCATTTTGTTCTTCATTGCATTGAAAAGAACTATGCTGGTGTTGAAAACCTTAGTTTGATACCAGGATGTGTTGGTGCGTCTCCCATGCAGAACATCGGCGCTTACGGCGTGGAAATAAAAGATGTTTTTTATGAACTAGAGGCTTTCCATATCGCAGACAAAAGAATAGACACATTTAGACTAGAGGATTGTCATTTTGGTTATAGAGAGAGTGTTTTTAAAACCAAATTCAAAAACCAATACATTATACTTAACGTCACCTATAAACTCAATAAAAAACCAATTTTCCATACTTCTTATGGAGCTATTCAACAAGAGTTGGAAAATATGAACGTGACAGAATTGTCCATTAAAGCGATTTCTGATGCGGTTATTGCTATTCGCAGCAGCAAACTTCCAGATCCTGTGAAAGTAGGCAACGCTGGTAGCTTTTTTAAAAATCCTACAATCACTAAAGATCATTTTGAAAAACTCCTAGTTAGATATCCGGACTTGAAAGGTTTTCCTTCACCAGACAATAGTTCTGATGTAAAAATAGCTGCAGGTTGGCTGATAGAAAAAGCTGGATGGAAAGGTTACCGGGAAGACAATATTGGCGTACATGCACACCAGGCATTAGTTTTGGTAAATTATGGAAATGGTTCTGGTAAAGATATTTTTGATTTATCCACAAGGATTATTGAAAGTATTCATGAAAAATTTGGAATTGCATTGGAACGGGAAGTAAATATCCTTTAGACAATTTTTCCGTATTGGGTAAATCGATTTCCCGATTGCGTAAGAACCTATAATCGCTATTCAGCCAAATTTGCCGATTATGTCGGCAAATTATTCTTTTAAGTATTTATTATACACTGCATTTCTAACTTTAGGAGTACTTCAATCCCAATCCCAAACAATTAGCGGAAACTATAAAAATCTAGACTCTGTTAATATCTCTACAGGTCAATACCAACCACAATCTCTAAAAAAATCTGTCTATCAAGTTCGCGTTGTGGATCAAGAACGTAGTACACAACCTGCAACGGGTTCAAGAACAGACCGTTTTTATATTATTAAAGATGCTGATGGTAATTATTATAAATTAAAATTCTTGGCTATGGGGGTAAATAATGATGGCGGAACTCGTGGAAAACCGGTAATCCAATATGAATTGATTTCTAAATAAAACAAATAGATATTTTTACATATACCCGTAACATTCCGGGTATATGTTTCACTTTTAAATAAACATACAATATGAAAAAAATAATGGCGGTAGCGCTTTCTACATGCCTAGTTGCAAGTACTTGGGCGCAGAAAGACGGGAAAAAAAATATCGATAAATTGTGTGGATGCTTTGATGTTAGTTTTAAATATGCGGAAACTTTTTCGCCTAATAAAGACTATAAGTTTCACGACCGTGAATCCATTACCAACGTTACAGAGCTAGCATTGCCAATTGTCAATACTGCGAAAAAAGTGGTCATACAGCATTTATTGGTCATCGACGACACAACTATAGTCAAACATTGGAGGGAAGACTGGACGTATGAAGATCCGACAATATGGATATTTAAAGGAGATGGTTTATGGGAAAAAACAACAGTTCCCGCTGCCAATGTCAAAGGAAAATGGACACAAACTGTATGGGAAGTGAGTGATGCACCAAGATATCAAGGTGCTTCTGTATGGCAAGATGTCAATAGTCATACTATTTGGGAAAACACAACTGATGCACCACTGCCTCGTAGAGAATATACAACACGCTCCGACTATAATATTCTACAGCGTACCAATCGTTTGGTTCTTTTGCCTAATGGATATAACCATGTGCAAGACAATGTAAAAATTTCTCGTACGGCAACAGGAGACTCTATTAGAGCGGAAGAAAAAGGGCTGAACGGTTATATATTACAACCGGAATCCAAATGCCAACCAGGCGTCAAATATTGGAAAGACTATAGTCCATTTTGGGTAAAAGTTGAATCTGTTTGGGAAAAATACATGAATGAACATACGCAAGTAAAGCTTGTTGAAAGTTTGGGTAAAGGCAAAACACTAAACTCTCAATTGTTCAGACTGGCTGAAGAATGGAAAAAAGGAAAAGTTTCTGGCAATATTGACGAAGTAATCGGCACTACAATATTAGAACACTTGAAATAAACCGTTTGCTATCCAATTTTTATCAAGGAGCATATTTTTGTATGCTCCTTTTTTATGTAGCAATATGCCATTTACACCCTTTTCAAATTAATCTTAACTTTGATCCGTAATGTTTAAGTGAATATGATGAATTACGGAATTATTGGTTCGGGCGCTATCGGTATTTTTTATGGAACTAGATTGGTCAACGCAGGAGAGAATGTTCATTTTCTTTTGCACAGTGATTTTGAATATGTCAAGCAGAATGGATTTGTTATTGATTCCAATACTTTGGGAAATCAAAATTTGAAAACAATCAAATCCTACAACAACACAAATGAAATGCCTTTGTGCGATGTTGTTTTTGTTTGCTTGAAGACAACAGAAAATGCCAGATTATTGCCACAACTTTTGTCTCCCATTTTGAAAAAAGAAACGATCATCATTCTCATCCAAAATGGTTTGGGTGTAGAAAAGGATGTAGCTGACATGTTTCCAAATCAGCAAATAGCGGGTGCCTCCGCTTTTATTAGCTGTAACAAAATCGGACCTGGACATATTCGACATTTGGATCATGGCGATATTGTAATTGGAAACTATAATGTAAAAAACAGAAAGCGACTAGATGACATAGCGTCAATTTTTTCTTCCCAACAGGTGCATTGTTCCATCACCGAAAATTTGTCTAAACTACGTTGGCGTAAACTGATTTGGAATATTGCATTTAATGGAATGACTGTTGTGCTTGGATGCCAAACGGATAAGTTGATGCATAATGAAAATCTAGTTCATCTATCCAAACAAATAATGGAAGAGGTCATTCTGGGTGCAAAAGCTTGCGGTGTTACGCTGAATCCAAATCTTCCGGAAGAAATGATTCAATATACAACAGCGATGCAACCTTATTCTCCAAGTATGAAATTGGATTACGACTATAATCGCCCGATGGAAATACATTATATCTACGAAGTTCCTGTAGCTGAAGCTAAAGCCAATGGTTACTATATGTCAAAAGTGGATATGCTAGCGCAGCAACTCAGGTTTCTCGAAGCACAGCAGGAAAAGTGATTTTTTGACGGATATAGAGATAATTGATATTTTCATTTTACTAGATTTGTAACTCATTACCATCAACGCATATTTATACGACGAAAGTCTGTCAAAAAATCTTGAAAAAACTATAAGGGAGAATAAAGGTGTCGATGAACAATACCGCAATATGAAAATATGGCTCGATAAAAAAATGGGATAAGTTTAAATCTGAAATAAGACAAAACAGCGAATCATCGGGATTAAAAATAGAATAATGAAAAAAAATATTTTTTTGAGTTTTGTTACATTTATGATGGTGTTTATTTTTTCGTGCAGGCGTAATAATTCAGAACTGAATATGTTAGTATTTAAAAATACATCTAATCAAGTTTATGATTCATTAAATAGTGCAATGAAACTTCTGTCATATATTCCCGACAGAAAAGATGGTTTCCTTAAAAATTATATATTGGATGATAGCAATAACTTATACATAAATGACGATTTAGTAGACAGTAATCAATTAATAAATATATTGCCGCTTCAAATAGGTCTCCAGTTTAGAAAAAATATATTATTTCTTAAAAAGAATGGTATCAACGGGGCATACTTCCAACTAAGAGAAAATGATTGGTTTTTTTTATATCGATATTCTATAGAGGAAACATTCAATGATAGCAGAGATATAATAGTAGCAAATAAGTTTGATCTTATGCAAATTCGTTCTAATTATCAGATAGTAGATAGTATCCATGGAATATATTTGATGGCTCCTAAAGAAGCAATAATTAGGTAATTCTGAATTGTAATAATCAACATAAAAGGCTTGAAAAATCAAGCCTTTCGTTTCAAACCTATCTCCTGAAAAAAAACAATTGCGTCTTTAGTCTGTCCCAAAAATTTCGGACATTGTCTGGATTCCGCTCATATTCGTGGAATAGTTCATCTGCTTTTCGGTTATTGTAGGCTTCCATTTCCCGACCGATTCTTTCTTGTAGACGTCGATCCGCTTCATATGTTTGGCGATAAAATTCTTTTTCGAGTTCTTTCATGCCAGCACGCTCATTTTGCCAACCTAGTTTTTTTCTTTCGGATTCTAGTTGCATTCTCTCTTCGTAAAGTCCGGAAGCCATCATTAATTTGGTCAATAAAGGCATCAGTTCAATCAACATAATCAGCATAATTACCAAGCGATAACGATATTTTACAGGAGGATGTACAACCATCAAATCATCCAAAGTTTCTACTCTTGTCAGAAAGCCATCATTCAAACCTTTGGAAAAAGTATCAATCTGGTCTTGGATGGATTGATCGACCTTTTTCTGTTTGGCGAGAGCAGAATCTAGTTGCGATTGCGTTTCTCTTTTCCATGTTGTCAACTCATCCTGTGCTTGTAGATAGGCAGATTTTTTCACTTTTGCAACCGTGTACTCTCCTACTTTACCCGAACCTCCTGTACCATCCGTTTCTTTGATATAATCATTTTTCAGGTCAAGGACATGCTGTTCTTTGGAGGTTTGTAGATTACGAAGACGATCAACTTCAGTTTTGGCCTGTTCGATTGAGATAGCATTTTCCGCACGGACTTGATTGGTGTAGGCTTGTATTTTCTTTTCTTTGATAACAGGCAGATGACTATCAACATCTTTTTGAAATAGCATCAAAACTATCGGCTGCGACAGGAAAAAGCCAATCGTCATTGCTAGGGATAGCCTAAGAACCACAAAAAGCCACTTATTTCGCCCTCCATTATTCAAACCAGCAATCAATCCCCTATCAATAGACAATATAACAAACCCGAAAAAAAGTGCCGCCGGAACGACAATCGCTGCATCTTCAAATAAAGTGGAAAAGAAATATCCCCACGACAAAGTCGCAAAAATCCATGTCGCCAATACCGTGTATCCAATGATCGTGTAACGAAAACGATCCGTACCACATTCTTTCATGACATCAGCATCAACTGCCGACAACCACCACAGGAACTTTGTCCAAGGAGATGGTTCGTTTTGCGAAGCCTGTTCAGCCTCTTCCGTAACAAATATATCTTTAGCCATTATTCTCTTTTTATTTACCTAAAGTTAGAAACTAGTAGTAATTTGTATCCGTTAATCTTGTATTTGGTACAATTAGGCTTGATAAGCGGCAAAAAATGGCATTGTGCTTGTGCTATAAGTTTATATTGATAAAATGATTTTCAAAATAATAATTATGAAATACGGTTTAATAGTTTTCTTTTTTATAGCTGCTTTAAATACCATTGCTCAAAACAAAACGGATGCGAACGGCCTTAAGCAAGGCTATTGGCATATCAATATGCCTGAAAAATATGGAGAGCCTGCTTATCAAGACAAAGGATATTATAAAGACGGCAAAAAAGAAGGTATCTGGCTGCACTTGAGTGATATGGGCGACACTCTGGCTATTGAACGATACAAATATGGCAATAAAAATGGCATTAGTAAATACTACAATCTAGAAGGGATTGTTCGCGTGGAAAGTTGGATCGCAAGAAATCCCGATAACCCTTATGACACAATTGATGTTTATGACATAAACGATCCAAACAAAATAGAAAAAAAGGTGGTAAAGATTGAAGGTTCTTCTGTCAAACACGGTAAATGGATCTATTACTATCCTGGCGGACGGATGGTGGAACGTGAAGAAAAATACGTATTGGGACAATTGCAGAACGATGCTCCTTTGCAAAATAAAACAGTAAAAGCCACAACGGATACTTCTTCTAAAAAGATAAAAATCATTCCCAAGGAAGTACTTAAATACGAAAAGGAAAATTCCGGCAAGAAAAAAATAAAAGTAAGAACAGGGTCGACGGGATTGTAAAACTTGACCTAGAAAAACAAAATCAAAATGAAAAAAATATACCTAGGAATTATTATCATTTTTTCAATACTGAAAGTCTTAAATGCACAATCCCTAGAAAATTCAAGATTGCAAAATTTAAAAATATTAACTGCGGTAATCTTTGAAAAGAAGCCATCAATAGAAATATTATACAAACAAATGTAATTTAAAAAAAATGATTCATTATCTAACACAGATCGACTGTTATTGTTAAAAAGCGTCATTGAATATAATAGGAAAAATAAATCTGAGTTTTACGATAACTCAAATCTTAAATATCTACCATTTACTTCTTTAGCAAATGAAAATCATAAAATCGCATTCAACAGTTCATTTCAGAAAGATATTTGCGTTGTCATGAGCAATAACAATCCATTACTATATGTTCTTTTTCAAAAAGACAAAATTGTTTCTTTTGATTATTTTCAGAAAGGAAAAGATGGACCTGCTTATTTTCTGACTTATTTCTAATAAAATATGTCTCGGGGAACAATATAAAAATGGCGTCTAAATATTAGCCGCCATTTTTATATTGTTGGTTCAGAAATTTTACAATACCAACATCGCATCTCCATAGCTGAAGAATCGATATTTGTCTTTAATGGCTTTTTGGTAAGCTTCCATTGCCAAATCATAACCTGCAAAAGCACTCAACATGATCAACAAACTTGTTTTAGGTAAATGGAAATTGGTAACCAAACTATTTGCTATATTGAAATCATAAGGGGGATGTATGAATACGTTAGTCCAACCTTCAGATGGTTTCAATAGACCTTCAGAAGTAAAGCTACTTTCCAATGCACGCATGGTTGTAGTACCGATAGCACATATTTTGCGATGGCCTTCTTTCGCTTTATTGACGATTTTGCAAGCTTCGTCGTCAATACGGTAATATTCCGCATCCATTTTGTGTTTGCTTAGGTCTTCCACTTCAATAGGGCGAAAAGTACTCAAACCAGTATGCAAAGTAACTTCTGCAAAACGGATTCCTTTGATTTCGCAACGCTTAATCAACTCCTTACTGAAGTGCAAACCTGCAGTCGGAGCTGCAACAGCGCCTTCGTATTTAGCGTAGACAGTCTGGTAACGCTCTCTATCCTCTTCATCTGGCTTTCTTTTGATGTATTTGGGAAGTGGCGTTTCTCCCATTGACTCCAACATCTTTTTGAAAGATTCGTCATCGTCATCCCAAAGAAAACGGATCGTACGTCCTCGGCTAGTCGTGTTGTCGATTACTTCGGCAACCAACTCGTCATTTTCTCTGTAATACAACTTGTTTCCAACACGGATTTTTCTAGCTGGATCCACGATGACATCCCAAAGACGATTAGGCTTGTTCAATTCTCTTAAAAGAAAAACTTCTATCTTAGCACCGGTTTTCTCTTTTCTGCCATACATCCTTGCAGGAAAAACCTTGGTGTTATTGACAACGAAAACATCTTTATCGTCAAAATATTCAACGATATCCCTGAAATACTTGTTTTCGATATTTCCTGTTTTGCGGTCCAAGACCATCATTCGAGCGTCTTCACGTCTCTTGGCTGGATTCTGAGCAATTAGGTTGAGGGGAAGGTCAAAACGAAATTGTGATAATTTCATGTGTCTATTCAAAAATTTTAAATAATAGGCCACATACAGTCTCCTTTATTTTTCAAAAGGATATTGTCATGTTACGGCATGATAATTTGTAAGTTTGCAAAGGTAAAACATTTTTTCAGCAATTTTATTGTATTGTCAAACTATATTCTACTAAAAAAAACGATTGATCGTAATTCCTCAAAAAACAAAGTATCATGATGAAAAAGATTTTACTATTTAGTATTGCCTTATCACCGCTTTTGAGTATTGCTCAAAAAAAACTCGTTTCGGTCCCTAAAGGAATTTATCCGTTGAACAATAGTGATTCCCTGTTTTGCTATTACTTTCCTGTAAAAGAAAACATTGCCAATCCACAACAACCATTCTACAAAGCGCATCCATCGCTGGAAGATATTTTACACGTTGCTTCCACGATGCCTTGTGATTCATTTGTGGTAAAAAGAGACGGAAAGAGCATTTTGACGATCAATCTAAAGAAAGATTCCACTTGGCGGTTTACGGTAAAAGACCGTATCACCAACGTTGACACAACATTCAATACGGAGTTGATGGGAGTTATGACAGAGCACAGAAGTATTGAATTGATCAATAATGGCTACGATAAAAAAGCGGGACAGGTTTTTGGTACTTTTAATTTTAACAACCAAAAAATATCTTACATAACAACCAAAAATCTTGAAAATGCCGTGATGAAGGCTGTCGACTATTTTCTTTACGTCAAAAAACAGAATTAGGCTTTTTCTTGTTGCATCTGATGCAATTGAGCATAGAAACCTCCTTTTTCCAACAAGTCGTCGTGTGTTCCAGTTTCGATAATCTGTCCTTTGTCCAATACGAGAATATTATCCGCCTTTCGGATGGTGGACAATCTGTGAGCAATAACGATGGAAGTACGACCTTGCATCAGTTTTTCCATGGCATGCTGTACCAAAGTTTCGCTTTCCGAATCAATGGAAGAGGTCGCCTCGTCCAAAATCAATATAGACGGATCATAAAGCAAAGCTCTAATAAAGGAAATCAACTGTCTTTGCCCCAAACTCAATGTATTCCCACGTTCCAATACTTCGTAATCGTAATTATTGGGAAGCCGCATAATGAAATCGTGTACACCAATCATCTTAGCAGCTTCGATAGCTTGTTCACGCGAAATATGATTATTTCTCAAAGTGATATTTTCCAATATGGAACCCGAAAAAAGAAAAACATCCTGCAAAACAATTCCAATTTTACCTCTTAACGCAGGAATCTGATAGGAATCAATGTTATGATCGTCAATTAATATTTCTCCTTTCTGGATGGGATATAATCTATTGATAAGGCTGATGATGGACGTCTTTCCACTACCAGTATGACCAACAAGTGCTAAAGTTTGCCCAGGCTTTACTTCAAAACTGATATTTTTAAGTACATATTGGTTTTCAATATAAGCGAAATAGACATTTTTGAATGTGACTTTTCCGGCAATCTTATCCGGATGCAAACCGTTTTTGACTTCAGGCAAAACATCGTCAATATCCATAATTCTGAAAACGCGTTCGCAAGAGACAAGCCCCATTTGTAAGGTATTGAACTTGTCGGCAATCATTCGAAGAGGACGAAATATCTGGTTGATATACAACCCAAATGAAACCAATAACCCAGCATCCAGCTTATTGCCACCAATATACCAAAGAATCAAGCCACTGCTTATTGACAAGATAATTTCCACTATGGGGAAAAATATCGAATAAGCAAAAATGCCTTCAATATTGGCATCTCGATGGGTCTTGTTGATGGCGTCAAACTTTTTCTGTTCTCTTTTTTCAGATCCAAAAGCCTGCACCACGAACATACCCGAAATATGCTCTTGTGCAAAGGCGTTTAACACCGCAATGGCATTTCGTACTTTTATAAACGAACGGTTAACGGCTTCCTTGAAATAATAGGTAGCAATCAACAATATCGGAAAAGGAATCAACGCGACTAGTGTAAGTTGCCAGTTGACATAAAACATGGTTGCCAACGTAAAGATAATTGTCAATAAATCGGCTATAATAGGAATAAATCCATCGGTAAAAATATCGTTGATACTTTCAATATCGTTGATGGTTCTTGTCGTTAGCGTTCCAATCGGTGTGCGGTCAAATTGCCTTAATTGTAGATGGGTTATTTTTTGGAAAACGGAAATTCTCAAATCCTTAACGACACTTTGCCCAAGCCAAGAAGTAAGATAAGTAAAAATGAATCTCGCAGTTGTCTCCACTAACAGAAAAACCATTTGGAAAACAGTAATGGACACAATAAAGGCGGCAGTGTCGTTGAGTTTTCCGTTAGGTATAAAAATTCTAAGCCAAACAGGCAAATGCACCAACTTGCCCGTTGCTTTGTCAACTGTCAGCTGTATCAAAAAAGGACGAACGGGAGTTACTACTGCCAAGAAGATGGAAAGCGCAACACATAGGTAAAACTGTTTGCTGTAAGGTCTTACATATTGGAATAAACGACCAAATATAGAATAGTTGAATAACTGTTTTTTATTCTGATTATCACTCATACTTTACGCTGCAAAAGTAAGCAAATATCTGAGTGTCTCTTTGACGATTTAATTACAGTTGTCACCCTCTATGACCGTATTAATCTTCTGGAGAATAAATTTGTTGGGATTATTGGCATCGATCAACGCTTCTCCCTGAATAATTGCCTTTGTGGATTCAGGCTTTTTCAATTGACTCCAAAGTTTTTCGAGTTGTTCCTTCGCTAAAGAAGAAAAAGAAGCTTCTACAGTTGCATTCCAAACACAAATATACAAACTGACATCTTTGTTAGCCTTGTCCAATACTCCCGATACCAAAAACTGTTTTTGCGTTTGGTAATGATTTCCCTTTGCCAAAAAACGGTATTTCGCAGAGATACTGTCAGGTAATGCGGTACCAGCTTCAGAGAGCATTTGCAAAGAACGATCAGGCAACAATTTAAAATTCATTGTATCGGCTGTCATACCAGACAACATAATCGTACTATCGTTTTTCAGATTCCATTTGCCTAAATCGTAAAAGATATGAGGCATGGTATCCGAGACACCTTTGTAATTTTCTTCCTTAATATAAGTAAAATCATTCCTTAGATACAGTCGTGTCTGAATTCCTTCACAATCAGCGCAAGGCAATGTAGCTTCAAACAACCCAGAAATTTTAGAAGAACTATCTACTTTAGTGGAAGAAATTGGATTGTTTTCTGATGTTGGCGTTTTATCTTTACAACCTAGACTAAATGCAAAGATTGCAGAACATAGTATAAACCCTAAAATAAACTTTTTGCTGAACATCATAACTGTAAAATATTGCTGAAATAATCTAATTATG
>QFOI01000397.1 GCA_003241175.1 Pseudopedobacter saltans | reverse complement strand
ATAGAATTGCTAAACCATGCTGAACCAAATCAAATCGTTTTTGTGGATAAGGACAAGATCATTTGGGTAATTACTAATTTACTAACTAATGCTATCAAATATTCGCCAGGAAATACAAAAGTTGAATTAAATACACAGTTCGAAAATGGCAAACTAAAAATAGAAATTTCAGATCAAGGTTCTAGTATTGAGGATAAATATCGTCAAAGAATATTCGAACGCTATTTTAAAATCCCTGGAAATCCTAATAGCGGAACGGGTCTCGGACTGAGTATTTGCAAGGAGTTCATGGAAGCACAGGGTGGCACAATTGGGGTTGAAAATAACGTTTCTGGTATTGGGAGTACATTTTTTATTGAAGTATGAGTGCGAAGCAATATTTGGTTTCTATTGCAGGAATTTGTCTAAAATAGTCACTATTTCGGGCCATAAGCTTTTAGACATATTTTTCTTAAAATACCCAAAATGATCAATTTTTTGAAGTCCGAAATCGGTAGGATTTAGTTCTGAAAAATTGATTGATTGTGAATTTTTTATATGTGACCAAAATGCTTTGGTATTTTTTTTGTTCGAAATCGTATCATCTGTAGAATAAAATACATGTATTGGAAAATCGAAATGTTGAAAACTCCCTTCAGGAACCATCTTTCCATAAAATTCTTTGTCAAAAAAATAATCTGGCTTGCTGCACCAAGCACGCCATTGCGCAACTACTTTTTTAGGAAGATTTTCCATAAATCCAAATGGTTTAGCTTTCACATATCCATTCAATAAAATGCTTATTGGAGAAAATAGATAAAAGAAAAAATACGCTTTCAGTCTATAACTAAAAGGCATATTGGGATAATATCCCGCTGATACGGCAATATTTATGGCACCTTTTACTCCACTCAGATCTTTCATAAATCCTAATTGTTGCCCACCAGCGCTGTGCGCCACTATCAGAAATGGTAAATCTGGAAATTGCTGTTGTAAATAAGATTTAATGGCCGGCATATCTTTAATCCCATAGTCTGAAAAATTATAATCACAATTTTTTAATCGTTCGGTTTTATGTGTGCCTCTATAATTCCAAAGGCAACAGATATAACCATTTTCGACTAAGTAATTCAAAAATGATAAATAAAATTCCTTTTTAGTCGCGGTGCCACAATTAAATTGTACAACTGCTTTTGGATTTTCAGGAATCAATAATATCCCATATAGTTTGACTCCATCTTCCGTGTTTACTTCAAAAGTTTCATTTTTCATAGTCGTCTTTTATCTCAATATTATACAAGAAGATATAGCACATGTATAGTTTCTTGTTCTGTTTGTCATTTTATTTTTAATTTTTTATAGTTAATTCATTCCAAAGTACATCCATTGATGCCGCAAAACTAGTATAGTCGTGATCTATTCTACGAAATTGCACTAATGCAACCATTGTCGCAATTACATTTCGGGCTTTAATTTGGTTAGTGGGGAATTGAGCAATTGTATTTTCATATTGACCTTGCTCAAAAATCGCTACTATAAAATCAATCACTTGTGATGAAAAACGAATAATTTCCATTTTCAAGGGCTCTTCCAATGTGGAAATGTCTGAAGTTAGTGCACCAACAATGCAAACTTTTTGAGCCTGTGCCAATCTTTTATAATAAGTAAATATTTTTTCTAATTTTTTTATTGCTGGAGCATTTTGGGTACGAGCAATAAGTTCTTCCATCGCTTGCTGATGTTTCTTCACAACCGAAATACCCAAATCAACTTTACTTGGAAAATGGTAGTGTATGGATGATGTTTTGATGCCAATTTTTTCTGATATGGTCTTGTAACTAAATGCGTTATATCCATTATCAATCAATAATTCAGATGCTATTTCTATTAATTGTTCTTTTGTTTCCATTATATCTATCTACTTATAGGTAGATAAAAGTAATTGTTTTTTTGGAAAAACAAGTTTTTTTATAAAAATAAGCTTGTAAGGATTCCGCCATCATCACGTCTTTTAATAAAATAGATTAAATGAAACGTGTTTATTCTTGGGCTTCTCTTTTTGTAATTACTGGATTTGCTTTTCAAAGTTGTCAAAACAATCAACCAATTGTTGAAAAATATTTTGTCGATAGCTTGCAGTCAGTTTATACTTCAGATTCTTTATTGGCTTCGAATGAACAAAATCGCATTTTTTGGGGTAATCGTATCAATCCTCATAATCCGAGCAATATCAATGAATTGCAATATGCTTACACTTTCATCAATCGATTCAAATTACAGGGAAATATTCAGGATTTGGATAGCGCAATAATGATTATGAAAAAGGTAGATACAACTTTTGCGCATACGCTGTCTGGTCCATTATTGAGTTTGGTTTCCGCTTCCATAATGCATCATCGTTTTTCAGAAGCGGATAGTTTTTATTTGAAAGCATGTAAAATTGGTATCAAAGAATACCAGAGAACCGCATTAGGTTTCGATGTAGATTTTGAGTTGGGATATTATAAACAAGCAGCTATTTATTTGAAAAGCATGAGGGGTGTGAAAGACTATAATTATTTCTTTCGTCGTTCTAAAATGGATCATCTGAATGGCAATACAGACAGTGCTTTAAGCTCGATGGAACAGGCTGTTTCTTTAGCAGGTAAAAGTCCTATTTTGCAAAATTTGTCTTGGTCCATGTTGGGCGATTTGCAAGTACATCAAGGCGATTTGGAAGATGCCGCAAATAGTTTGAAACAAGCGATTCGGGTAAATCCAGGAGATATGCATTCAATATTGCAATTGGGATGGATTGCATTGATGCAAAATAAAGATACTGCGATTGTAAACAAATTATTTCAAATAGCAATTAACAGAAATCATTTGCCTGATCCCTATTACAAATTATACCAAATGGCACAATGGGAACACAATTCTACAAATGCGAAAAAATATGCACAGCAATTTGAGCAAAAAGCTGCACTGCCAGCGTATGAATCTATGTATAGCAAGTATTTGATTGAATTGTATGCAACCATTTTAAATCAACCCCAAAGAGCAGAAGAAATGGCTTTTGCAGAATTGAAAAATCGAGCTACACCGGAGACTTACGCTTGGTACGCTTATAGTTTGTTGTGCAATCATCAAAAGGAAAAAGTGTATCAAATTTTCCAACAATATGTGGCAGGTAAACCGATTGAAGGAATTGAATTGTATTATATTGGGAAAGTATTGAAAAGTGTAAATCACGGTTTGGATGCAGAAAAATGTTTTGAGGCTGCTATGCAAAACAAATACGACTTGAGTCCTTATATGATTGAAGATATGGAGAAGATGAAGAAATGATTTGTAATTTTATCTATTTTAAAAGCCGCTTTGTTGTATTTCAAAGTGTTTTTTTTTATTACATCCCAATTCTTTGCACTGTCCAAAATATAGCAACGATCGCGATTACTGAGGAAATAGGAATGACGATAAATTTTTTATAGTCCATCTTTGTAGAAAGCCATTTTATCAAAATAAATAGGCAACTAATATCACCGTTATTTGTCCCAATTCCACGCCAATATTAAACGTAAT
>QFOI01000396.1 GCA_003241175.1 Pseudopedobacter saltans | reverse complement strand
AAACGAAAAGCAGCAGGAACAACAGGACAACAAGCCTGCAAAATCCAAAGGCAGAAAAATGTAGTACATTATGAAAACAATCATTGCAGAAAAACCAAGCGTAGCAAGGGAAATAGCCGGACTTGTGGGAGCATCCGATAAAAAGGACGGCTACCTGACAGGTAGCGGCTATTTTGTTACGTGGGCATTTGGTCATTTGATAGGACTGGGAATGCCCGAAGACTACGGGATTTCGGGATTTGACAAAGCATCCCTGCCAATATTGCCCAACCCCTTTTTATTGACCGTTCGCAAGGTCAAAAAGGACAAAGGGTACACCGCCGATACTGGCGCATTAAAGCAACTGAAAGTCATTGAGCAGCTTTTCAAGCTAAGCAACAGCATCATCGTTGCTACCGATGCAGGTCGTGAGGGCGAACTCATTTTCAGGTACATTTATGAATACCTGAAATGCAGCAAACCTTTTGAACGCCTTTGGATAAGTTCACTTACAGAAAAGGCAATAAAGCAGGGCTTTGACAACCTAAAAGACGGGGCAGCATTTGCCGGACTGTACCAGGCAGCACAAGGCAGAAGTCGTGCCGACTGGCTTGTGGGCATCAATGCTACGCAGGCATTGAGCATTGCCGCAGGCAACGGTATCTATTCGCTCGGAAGAGTGCAAACGCCCACACTGGCTTTGATATGTAAACGCTACCTCGATAATAAGAATTTTACGGTAAAGAAATACTGGCAGATACAATTAGCGCACAATAAAGCCCAGGTTGATTTTAAAAGTATTTCCGCTACCAAATGGGATGAAAAGCAGCTTGCTGATGATACCCTTAAAGCCATTCAGCGTGGCGCAACGGCAACCGTTACATCAGCAGAAACCAAAAGCGTTACGGAACAACCGCCCTTGCTTTTCGACCTGACAGGTTTACAAAAGGAAGCCAACAAAAGGCTGAAATTATCTGCTGAAGCAACGCTCAATATTGCGCAAAGCCTGTACGAAAAGAAGTTTATCACATATCCACGTACCGGAAGCAAATACATCCCTGAAGATATGTGGTCAGAAATTCCAAACCTTGTGCGGGCTTTGCAGAACCGTGAAGATTGCAAGCAAGCCCTTACCAAAATCAAATGGGGACGGTTCAACAAACGTATCGTGAATGACCTCCGTGTAACGGACCATCACGGTTTGTTGATTACTGATAAAGTACCGTCGGTACTCAATGCAGACGAAAACAAGATTTACAATATGATTGCGCTTCGATTGCTCGAAGCCATATCACAAGCCTGTGTCAAAGAAATAACCGATGTGTCATTACAGGTATTACACTACGACTTTACGGCAAAGGGCTGTAAAATTCAGGAAGCGGGTTGGCGTTCCATTAAAGGAAGTTTTACCGATGACGGCGAAGAGCCAGTGCAGGAATTACCTGAACTGCGTAAAGGCGACGAACTTGCCATAAAGGAAGCTGCCGTTTTGGAAAAGAAAACCAAACCGCCAGTGCTTTACACCGAAGCCGGGCTTTTGTCGGCTATGGAAACCGCAGGGAAAGAAATTGAGAACGAAGAAGAGCGCAAAGCCCTCAAAAATATCGGTATCGGTACCCCTGCAACAAGAGCCGCCATTATCGAAACCCTGTTTACCCGTAATTATATCCAACGGGATAAACGTTCTTTAATCCCTACAGAAAAAGGATTACAGGTGTATGGGCTTGTTAAAGACCGGAAGATTGCGGATGTGGCAATGACCGCCGAATGGGAACTGGCATTGCAGAAAATCGAAAATAACGAAGCGGATGCCGGAACGTTCCAAAAGGAAATGGAAACCTATGCCAAATCTATTACTGATGAATTGCTGCAAACCTCTATTGCAAGCACTAACCAACCCAATCTGACCTGCCCGAAATGCAAAAGTCAGCAGCTTATTATCCGTGACAAGATTGTGAAATGCCCTGATGAGGCTTGTAACTGGGTACAGTTCCGCACCGTCTGCGGTGTACAAATCAGTATCGAAAATGTAACCAGCCTTGTCAATAAAGGCAAAACCTCTCTTATTAAAGGAATGACAAGCAAAGCGGGAAAGAAATTCGATGCTTACATCATTCTGAAAGAAAACGCTGAAAGTTCCTTTGAGTTTGAGAAAAACAAAAGCAGTAAACGCAATGGAAAATAAACCGTCAATCGTACCCAAAGAAATCAGGAACCTGATTTATACTATCCGGGGCAAACAGGTAATGTTGGATAGCGACCTCGCTGCCTTATATCAGGTAGAAACAAAGAACCTGAACAAAGCCGTTAAACGGAATATTGAGCGTTTTCCTGTATCATTCTGCTTTCAACTGACCGAAGAGGAAGTTGAAAACTTGAGGTTCCAAATTGGAACCTCAAGTTTAAATTACGGTGGCAGGCGTTATTTGCCCTATGTTTTTACCGAACAGGGCGTTGCAATGGCATCTGCCATACTCCGGTCTGATATAGCCGTTAAAATGAGTGTGGAAATAATGGAAGCCTTTGTAGAAATGAGGCGTATGCTTATCAGCAACGCTTCTTTGTTTCATCGTTTGGATAATATAGAGCTGAAACAATTAGAAGCCGACCAAAAATTTGAAGAGATTTTTAAGGCTTTGGAAAGCGATAAGCTCCACAGCGAAAAAGGTATCTTTTACAACGGGCAGGTTTTTGATGCCTATGCCTTTGTTTCCGATATTATCCGAAGTGCCAAAATCTCTATTATCCTGCTTGATAATTACGTGGATGATACGGTGCTTACTTTGTTGGGTAAACGTAAAAACAATGTAACTGCTACAATCCTTACCAAAAGCATCAGCAATCAGCTACGGTTAGATTTACAACGCTACAATAGCCAATATCCTCCCGTAGATATTGAGGTTTTCTCCGATGCCCACGACCGATTTTTGATTATTGATAATGCAGAACTCTACCATATAGGGGCATCACTCAAAGACCTGGGCAAAAAATGGTTTGCCTTTTCGAGAATGGATATTGAAGTCGGCAGGATGCTTCAAATATTGAACAAGCCATAAAAGAAGCCCTCCGAAAATTCGGAGGGCTTCTTTGCTATTTTGACACTTAAAATACCCTTATCGTTTTTAAATTAGCTTTAGTAGTATTTCTTCTTTAGCCATAAACTTGCTCTTACTAATAATATCAGAACCGGAACTTCTACCAACGGTCCTATAACGCCTACAAACGCCTGTGGGGAATGAATACCGAAAACCGCTATTGCTACTGCTATTGCCAATTCAAAGTTGTTTCCTGTGGCTGTAAATGCGATTGAGGCGTTTTTGTCGTAAGGAACTTTTAGGGATTTATTGATAAAGAAGCTGACGAAAAACATCAGTACAAAATAGATGATTAACGGTATGGCTACTTTTACTACATCCATTGGCAACTCTAATATTTTATCTCCTTTTAAACTGAACATTAATACTATCGTAAACAGTAAAGCATATAATGTAATGGGCGATATTCGGGGTACAAATTTCCGGTTATACCATTCTATGCCTTTTGATTTTATCAATGCGTAACGGCTT
>QFOI01000395.1 GCA_003241175.1 Pseudopedobacter saltans | reverse complement strand
AAAAGAAAACAATAGTTTTGGTTGCGACTTCTGGGGATACTGGAGGTGCTGTTGCCAATGGTTTTCTTGGAGTTGAAGGTGTTGAAGTCGTTATACTGTATCCAAAAGGAAAAGTTAGTCCAATACAAGAACTGCAACTGACAACATGTGGACAAAATATCAAGGCTTTGGAAATAGAAGGTGCTTTTGATGATTGTCAAGCCATAGTCAAACAAGCTTTTATGGATGAGGAACTCAATGATAAAATGGTATTGACATCGGCTAATTCTATCAATGTGTCTCGTTGGCTACCGCAGCAACTATATTATTTCTTTGCTTACCAACAGTGGATAAAAACTCGGCAAGAACCTCCCGTTATATGTGTACCTAGCGGTAATTTCGGAAATATCTGTGCGGGTATTTTGGCGAATGCTTCAGGTCTTCCGGTGAAGCATTTTATTGCGGCGACCAATAGTAATGATGAAATCCCAAAATATTTTGAAAGCGGTCAATATGCTCCGCAGAAAGCAGTAGCGACGATTTCTAATGCGATGGACGTGGGCGATCCAAGTAACTTTGTTCGTATATTGGAAATATTCCAACAAAATTTCCCTGCTCTGAAAGGAAAGGTAAGCAGTGTAAGCATTTCGGATGAAGTGACTAAAGAGACAATTGCGGAAGTGTATCATAAAACGAACTATATATTAGATCCTCATGGAGCTGTGGCTTATCGGGCATTAGCAGACTATCAAGCTGCTAATAGTGGCAATACAGGTTTTATACTAGAGACAGCTCATCCTGTTAAATTTCCTGATGTAGTGGAAGAAGTAATAGGGAAAAAAATCCCCATTCCTGAGGATGCAAAATACCTCTTAGGAAAAGAAAAAATTGCAGTTGAATTGCCAGCTGACTTTGATGCTGTAAAAGAGTGGTTATTGAATAGTTTTTAAATGAAATTCCAAACGAAACAGGAGAAATTTTTCTCTTGTTTCGTTATAGTTCTATCATCTTACCTTGTTTGGGAAAGATCCATTTTACCTGAAATGGATTTTCCTTTTCTAGTTCTTTTTTGATGATGGATGCGTTGTTGCCGTCAGGTTTAATGTGCGTAATGATAATGGGGAGGTTTTTAAGGTTTTCAGTTCCGCCCATATTTGCCAAAACGGACAATTCTGAATTGAGCAATTTGGGTGTTAAATGACCAAACAAAGATTTGTCTGGTTGACTATTCGGATAGGATACTTCAATCATAATTCCGCTCAATACATGTTGTTTTATCAATGGGATGACGACTTGCCAAAGTTGTTTTAGGTTGTCATGTTTTTCAATTGAGTCGGCTCCAGTGTCTCCAAGATATAATAAATAGTCGTGTTGTTGATTTTCGATTAAAAAGGCGGAACTTTTTCCGGGATTAGAATGTGATAATGGATAGGCTGCAACTATAAGACCTGTGGAACTATCTGTGACAGGTATTCCAATTTGCATGGTTTGTAAATGATATTTTTTTAAAATTGGTTTTTCTCCAATATCTCCGAAATTTGCCCAGGTATCCCAACTGAAATAGTGTTTTTCAAATGCTTCGATCGTAAAGCCCAAACCATAGATTGTTTTCTTAGTATCAGAAGGTGAATTCTGTACCAAACCTGCCAAGTGATCCAAATGCGGATGCGAAATGAAATAAGCAGTTATATTGTTTTGAATAACATCTATAGGTTCTTTTTTGAAATATTTGTGTGCGCATTTTTGTAAACCAGCGTTTAAGGTGCCGGCATCCATGGCGATATATTGTGAACTGTTTTTGTTGCCAACTAGGTAAGCAGACAGATTGTTTTCCTCCAATCCTCCATGCACACCCAAAGGCAATATCTTGAAAGATTGTGCCTGTATTAACCCAGACAATAATCCAAAAAAAATTACAAGACCTACTTGATTTTTCATTTTATTATTTTTTGCTATACATATCGGGTGTAATAGTTATGGAAAATGCGGGTTTCCCAAGTTTGTCTTTAAAAACGTATAAAAAAGTTGTCTTGTGGTCTCTGTATATTTTTATGGAGGCTTCCGACTTAATTGAGTTAAGCATTATTGGAGTCCTTTCTTTTTTGACATTGATAGTGTCGATATCTGAAGCTTCAAAATTCTTGATTGTATAGTAGTATTGGAATGTTTTGTTTGGTAAAACATTTACACTATCCCAAACCATATCACTGTCAACTTGTATGGGGCACTGTTTATTTATGTCTTTTGCTGTTTTTTCCATTAGTTTTTGGAAGGCTATATCAGAATTGCACGAGGGTAGAAACGCTATAAATCCGACCAATAGTAAAAGTATACCAATTGTTTTTTGAATTTTCATTTTATGTTGTTTTGGTTATTTTTCTTCTTGATAATAAAATTTATAGTATTGCTGCCCAGTGACTTCATCCAAACCTTTTTCCACTAGGTCTCTTCTTCCGTGAATGTAAATAGAAAAATTGTTGTCTAGTTTTAAAACCTGCTTGAAGAATTTTGCTTGTTTTTTGACTGCAGAAAGATGTATGTCAAAATCGTCCTCCATTGCAATGTCATGTGCAGATTCATACCTTTGCTTAAAATCCTTAAAAGAGTCGATCACTTCTTCATGATGCATCACATCTTGCGTGAAATTGTCCATGCTAAACTGATCCTGGGTTTTGAAGAAATCCATGGATCTATTCATCATATCGATTTGATCGCTTTTGGAAACTTCAAATTTGGCAGGGTATTCTTCCGTGATGAACTGTTTGCATAAAGACAGGTAGTCTTCGGTATTGTGATAACTGTCTTCGTAGGGTTTTAATTGCAAAAAATCATTGATCCAATATTGAGCTTCGTTGTTTTTGTTGGTTGCATCCACGGCGCAACAAATATAACCGTCCTCTTTAGACTTTCTAAATATAAGACAACCCTTATCCAACTTGTTGATGTTGATACCTTCTTCCTGTGCTACCTCATAACTTTCGCCATGTGGAAAGACTTTTAGAAAAGTTTCCTTACTCTCACTTTTAAAAATACCGACAGCCTGTACCTCTTCTCCGTCCAATAGGACATTATCAAAAGAGGCAACATATAGTTCGCCCTCTTTAACCTTGACATGCGTACTCTTACTATACAGAAACTGCGCAAGCCATACGGATTGTTCGTAAAAGGATTTTGGATTTTCGAAGATGGAAGTGACATAGTTGTAGACTTCATTAAGAGATACGTCAGTCAAGTGTGAAAAATGGTAACGGTCATTTTCATTGAATGCTCCCAAAAAATATTTGTTGAGTAGCCCCTTGACTAAATCATCGTTTAACGTCAGTGGATTGGCGGAGAGTTTTAACTCTTCACCTCTTGTTGGGTTTCCAATTTTGTGTACAATTACTTGTTGCAATATTACTGTTTCTGTTCCCGTCATAATAAGGCAAAGATAATATCCTTTTTTAGGTTGATTTTCATAAATGCATCAAGGAAGTTTTCAAAAAAATAGTTGGGAATGCTAACTTCGCAGCGTAATCTAATCTCAATGGCAAAGCGTATATTGAAAATCTGTTTGTATTTGTTCCTTACCTCGACTGTAAGGTTATGATGCCACCAATAACACTTACACAACTAGGTAGTTGGCTTGGTCCGAATGGCTTAAAAAGGGATTACGTGAGTTCTGACGAGATTCCGTCCAATATAAAGTTGGCTGCAATCGCTAGTGAAGATCAGCTTTTTCCAGACCACGGAGGATTTGATTGGGATGCATTGGAAAAAAGTCTTTCGAAAAAACACAAGAAAAGGGTTAGGGGAGGTGCCGCAAGTACCATTAGCCAACAGACAGCCAAAAATGTTTTCTTATGGCAAGGTGAAGGCTTCATGAAATATGTGCGTAAAGTGCCGGAGTTTTATTTTACTAAAGTGATAGAAATAGTTTGGGGCAAAAAACGAATTTTAAATGTCTACCTCAATGTGATTGAGATGGGGCCAGGCATATACGGCGTGGAAGCAGCTTCTCAATACTATTTTCATAAACCTGCTAAAGATTTGACAAGGAGAGAAGCTGCCTTGATTATCGCATGTCTTCCCAATCCCAAAAGGTTTCAACCGACTTCACACGAGCGTTATGTTCAGTGGCATGCCAACTGGATCCTCAATCAAATGTCACATATTAAAAACGATCCAGATATAGTAGCTTTGATTCATTAGGCGACGACGAATCTCAAAAGTTTGGGATCGATTCGCAAGTCCTTCCTATAAGTTAGTACCCCTTTGATGAACGCATTTCGAAGCGTATTTTTATTGGCATATAGAAACGGAAAAGGCCCATAACCTCCAAAATTTTCTTTTAAAAGAAACAATTTGGAGTTTTGAGTGTACCAAAAGATAATCTGTTTGCTTCCTGAGAAAATATGCCTGAGGTAGATGTCTCTTTCGTTTTTGTTGTTTTTGATGGGAGAGCTGACAATCTGCTGCCACCGTATGATTTTGCTTTGTCTAAATCTATATTTGTCAAAATAGATCAATCCTTCTTCATTGACTATCATGTGCGTGTAGAATCTTTCTTTTTTCAACACTATGAAAGAAAATGCTATCAAGGAAATCGCAGCTCCAAGACTGAAAAGAATGCCATTGAAGAAATCATCAGATTGTGTGGTCTTGCTAAATATGTGATGCACAGAGCTTATTACGGCCCATATGATCAATATAAACCACAATAGGAGCATCACTCCTAGAAGACAAATGAAAGATTTGTTAAAGACAGATTGTACTCCTCTGTCGGTAGGGGTTGTTTCATTAGAAATCATTTTTCAATGTTTTTTAATAAACTTAAATTCGGGTTGGGTTGCAATATACCACGGTATATTAATTTATAGAACAACCAAACATATAAAAAAGTTGAATACAACACAAGTTCTCGTTCTAGATAGGAGATTTTTCGCTAAAATTTTATCTTTGCCGAAACAAAAAGTAAAATATGGGTATTGCAGATAGACTCTTCGCTATGAAAAATGAGAAAGCGCAGAAAAATGAAGAAGCGGGAAAGGCTTTTTTGGAAGAAAACGCTAAAAAAGAAAGTGTTGTAGCGCTACCAAGCGGATTACAATATGAAATAATTGCAGAAGGAAACGGCGAAAAACCAGGCGCAACGGACGCTGTTACCTGCCACTATCATGGTACACTTATCGACGGTACTATTTTCGATAGCTCCGTAAAGCGTGGACAACCTGCAACATTTCCATTGAATAGGGTGATTAAGGGCTGGACGGAAGCACTTCAACTGATGCCAGTTGGAAGTAAGTGGAGATTGTTCCTACCATCTGATCTGGCTTATGGTTCTCAACAAGTGAGTGCCGAGATCGGACCCAATAGCACGTTGATTTTTGAAGTAGAACTTTTGGATATCAAAAAGTAACCAATAAAAAAGGAGGTCAGCGACCTCCTTTTTTATTTAAAACTGACGAGCAGATTCCATCCCTATTGGATTAATTCTTTCGTAATCTCCGATCCCGTTCGTTCTCCAGTTAGGATCAAAATGTACAAAGAAGCTTAACCAAATGATTCGTGACAATCTCATAAAGACAGGTGTCATTACAACAATTCCCACAATTGTCGTTGCCAAACATCCGAAAATACGATTGTCATCCAAAGAAAACGTAAACCCAATCAAGACATACCATGCGACGAAAATGCTCACTGCTAGTGCAACTGTAAGAGCATAGGCTACATAGGCAGCGCCTGTATAAAATCCCACTTCAATCTCGGTAGGTTGTTTGCACACTGGACATTCATGATGCATGGATAATACTTCTTTGAGTTTGTATGGATTGGGTTGTGTGAACAATTTTCCTTCTCTACATTTAGGGCATTTGCATTGTAAGATATTGCTTAGCAAATTGGCGCTTGGTTTGGTAGTATGTTGTTTCATGATATTATTATTATGAGGACAAAGTTATATTGGAAATGGCTCAATCTTTCTGTAAATTAGCGCAGGTAATTGTAATATTCGGACATTGTATGGATTCTATCAACACACTTAAGCTAGAGCAGTTCCAGCAGTTTGAGCATAACCACGAGTTTTATGCCAATACGCTACGTAGACATTTGGAAACATTTCATCATTATATCGAAAAACCACATCGTCATGCTTTCACGGTCGTGGTATATTTTACGCATGGCAATGGTACGCATGACATTGATTTTGAACAATATGAAGTGCGA